>CALELJ010000061.1 GCA_937902445.1 uncultured Treponema sp.
AATGTAAAATCTCTTTTGCGAATAATTCAGTCCATTCCTTCTCCAAAAGCTGAGCCGTTCAAACAATGGCTTGCTCAGGTTGGCTATGAACGGATGCAGGAAATTGAAAATCCGGAACTTGCCCAGGAACGGATGAAAGATCTTTACGAAAAGAAAGGTTATCCAAAAGACTGGATTGACAAACGGCTTAGAGGAATTGCAATACGGCAGAACCTAACAGATGAATGGAAAGCACGAGGTATCACAAAGGAAAAAGATTATGCAATCTTAACAGCGGAAATCTCAAAAGCAACTTTCGGTCTAACTCCCTCTGAGTACAAAGATGTTAAAGGACTTACAAAGAAAAATCAGAATCTTCGCGACCACATGACCGATCTGGAACTGATCTTTACCATGCTTGGAGAACGGGTCACAACGGAAATCAGCCAGCAGGAAAAACCGGAGAGTTTCAATGAAAGCAAAGGTGTTGCCCGCCGAGGCGGAAATGTTGCTGGAGTTGCCAGAAAAGAAACTGAAAAAGAACTTGGACATTCCGTGATTTCTTCAGAAAACTATTTGAATTTGAACGAGAAAGAAACAGATGGAACTTTACCTGAAGATAACATACCTGAATGACTTTATTTTCTGTCCTCTTTCCATTTATTATCATCAGCTTTATGGAGAACTTACCGATCGCTTGTACTACAGTGACGTACAGCTGGATGTCAAGGCCGCCCATGCTGCTGTTGATGAAAAAAAAATTCAACTCACAAAAACATACTTCAAGGAATTGATGTTTACTCTGATGAATATAAACTGTGCGGAAAAATCGACATCTTTGACATAGATAAGGGACTTCTGACTGAGCGAAAAAAGCACATTGAAACAATTTACGACGGTTATCTTTTCCAGCTTTACGCACAATGTCTTTGCCTGCGTGAAATGGGATACAAGGTAAAACAGATTCGTTTCTATTCCAGTGACGACAACAAGGTTTATTCACAGAAATTGACGGAAGATAATCCTGAAATGTTTGAGAAATTCAAAGCCACGAACTCAAAAATGCAGGATTTTGATGTAGATTCTTACGAACCTCATTCAGAAGATAAATGCAGAAATTGTATTTTCAACGATTTTTGTGACAGACCGTTAGTTCCCAAAGCATATCGTGGAGGCCATTAAATGATGAGTACACGAGATTTTGAGTGCAAGCAGATTGCTTTTGTCTTTACAAGCAGAGGAGAAAAAATAAGCTTCAAAAACGACAACCTTCTGATAACTGATGAAAACGGAACTACAAAACATCAATCTACCTGTTACAGGCTATTCCTGTTGTTTATTTGCGGAGAATATTGCATTACAAGCGGCCTTTTGGACATCGGGTATACAATTTTGTTCAATGTTGTAAATGCCCTTCTTGAAATGTACGGTTTTGATGTATATGTTGGAATCCTGCACACGCAATTTTTTCACCGAAAATCTCTTGTCTGTGATTTGGAAGAACCGTTCAGACCTATCATTGATGCGGCTCTGATAAAAGCCATGAATCTTGGGCAGATTGATGAAAAAGATTTCTGGAAAAATCAAGATCAGTATGTTCTCCCATGGAAAAATTCTGCTCCTTATATTGAACTTTTTATCAAGGCAATCATGAAATACAAAAATGAAATTTTCATATACCTGCAAAGTTATTACAGAGCCTTTATGAGGGAAAGAGACGCAGAGGAATTCCCTGTTTTTGAAATGGATGGAGAAGAATAATGCTTTTGATAAGTTACGATATTTCAAATGACAAAGTCCGTACGAAATTTTCCAAGTTCTTGAGCAAATTTGGATTCAGACTTCAATATTCAGTATTTGAAATTCACAACAGCGATACTGTTTTAAGCAATATTGAAAATGAAATTCAAAATGTTTACATGAAAACCTTTACAGAAGAGGATTCTGTTATTATATTTAATTTATCGGCTAGTTGCAAAAAGACCTGTTACGGATATGCTAAAAATGAAGAAACAGATGTTTTTGTAATTACCTGAAAGTTGCAAACCCCTAGTCTTACTGTGAAATTTGGAGAAAAAAATGCTTAAAATGCCCAAAATTTGCGCATTAAATGCAAAATACAGTAACAGACAGTACCGTTGTACAAGCATAAGGGTTTAATTACCAAAAAGAATTTCTACTGTTGTAGATCTAGTGTCTCAGATAATGGCAAAAAGGTTTAATTACCAAAAAGAATTTCTACTGTTGTAGATCTGTGTGAGGTTTTCCAGTGAAGATAGTTTAATTACCAAAAAGAATTTCTACTGTTGTAGATGCGTTTCCGGCGATTGCTACATAAAAGGTTTAATTACCAAAAAGAATTTCTACTGTTGTAGATTCTTAACTTCGTCAGTAGAGTAGATTTGTTTAATTACCAAAAAGAATTTCTACTGTTGTAGATTTATAAAACCACTATACAGTACTTGCAGTTTAATTACCAAAAAGAATTTCTACTGTTGTAGATCAAGGTTCAAGAACCAAGTCTTAACGTTTAATTACCAAAAAGAATTTCTACTGTTGTAGATCCGTCTCATAAACTCCATACAAGTACTGTTTGATTACCAATAAGAATTTCTACTGTTGTAGATCGTGAGGCAAAGACAGGTTACACGGAACGTTTGATTACCAATAAGAATTTCTACTGTTGTAGATTACATAATTATTAATATAGACATCAAATGTTTGATTACCAATAAGAATTTCTACTGTTGTAGATTCTTGTTTTAATTGCTGGCTGAAACCGTTTGATTACCAATAAGAATTTCTACTGTTGTAGATAATTCTGAACCGCTACCTTCCCATTGGTTTGATTACCAATAAGAATAGCCGCAGATATTTTCCTTTAGAAAGTTTCCTCCACATAATGGATTACATCAGAATTGTTGAGCTTTGTTTTCTTATGAGCTTTCATTTCTTCTGAACTCATCCATCTGTATTTATTGCCTCTGTATTTAAATGTTTCCCTGAATTTTTTATCTGAACAGTCTACAAGCACCTCATAATAGGTGTGGTGATAGTCTTTTGAATGCCCTGCTGAAACACTTCTTTTTGTAATATCCTGCTCAGTAATTTTTCCAAACAAAGCATCCTCAAACCCCATATATCTGAGTTTCACTTAATATACCTTTCATTTCTGCCGAAAATTTGGTAAATTCTGTCTTTAAAAGAGGATGACTAATGGCACGCATTGCAGAAATCGAACGCAACACAAAGGAAACTCAGATTTCACTAAAACTGAACCTTGACGGCAGCGGTAAATGTACCGTAAAGAACCCTATTGGATTCTTCCATCACATGCTCAACTCTTTCTGCAAGCACGGAATGTTTGACTTAACGGGAACACTTAAAGGTGACCTTCAGGTTGACCAGCACGCCGATCTTGCCGCCGGC
>CALELJ010000062.1 GCA_937902445.1 uncultured Treponema sp.
GAACGAAACCGTATGAGCGGTATGTATGTGTAAGTTTTTCAATCAGGTCCGAGCGGAGAATCTCGTCCTGTGGTAAAAAATCTCTGAATCCTTTCAAAATTTTAGGCTGAATCAAATCCATAAATCTAATCCTTATTTTCTTTATGCTTAATTTATAGTAGACTTATTTTATCGAATAACTTTATTTATGGGAATATAAACGCATATGCTTTTTGCAGTAGATATTGGAAATACAAACGTAGTGATCGCCGTTTTTGACGGAAATAAAATAATCCAGCAGTGGAGAATTAGTTCCGACACGAAAAGAACAGGCGACGAATATACTTCAATAATTTTGACATTGTGCCGCGATGCCGGAATCGATACGACTTTGTTCAGCAAGGGAATCATAAGTTCCGTTGTTCCGGCTTTGATAGGCCCTTTTGTAATCGTTTGCCAGCGTGTCGTGAAAAAGCATCCCTATGTCATCAATACAAATCTTGCTCAGGAAGGAACGATTCTTCCGGTCCATTTGAGTGGCCACAGCAGCCGTGAACTTGGTACGGACCTTCTTTGCAATGCCGTCAGCGCATGGAATCTTTTCCACGGTGCGAATATCGTTGTTGATTTTGGAACTGCCCTTACTCTTACCGCGACTGATTCAAAAGGTATTATTTTAGGCGGAACCATTTCACCCGGCCTTGGAACTGCCGTAAAGGCACTTGCCATGAACACAGCCCAGCTCCCATTTGTTCCTCTTGAGGCCCCACGAAAAGTTATCGGAACTACGACAAAGGAAGCGATCCAGTCAGGTATTGTACTTGGGTACAAGGGACTTGTTGAAAGCCTTGTCAGCCAGGTAAAAAACAACATGTACGAAATTTCCGGAGATAAACCGGAAGACATAAAGGTTGTGGCTACAGGCGGACTGAATTCAGTCTTGAAGCCTATTACCGACTGCTTTACAATTGTAGATAAGGAACTTACGCTTAAAGGCCTCAAGCTTATTTCAGAACTCATCTAGAAACGGAGGAATGACAATCATGAAAAATATAATCGCGTCGGTTATCTGCGCCCTGTCATTGTTTGCTTCAGCTCTTGTTGTTTCAAAGGGAATGACAAAGATCGTACGTGACAGAAGCGTTACTGTCAGAGGACTTTCGGAAAGGGAAGTGGATGCGGATATGGCTGAATGGAAGCTGTCTTTTTCCATCGGAGGCAATGACCTTCCGGAACTTCAGAATGAAATCATCAAAAGCACAAAGGTTGTAATTGAATATCTCAAGTCATTCGGGATGGATGAATCGGACTACACAGTCCTTGCTCCTGAAATTACCGATATTGCCATGAACGCATATCTTGACAACCGTGACAGAAGGTACAGCTACATCGCAAAACCTGCGATCCTCATAAGGTGCAGCAAAGTCCAGCAGGTTAGAAAGGCTTCTGAAAATACATTGGAGCTTATGGGAAAAGGAATCTCCGTGAACACCGAATACGGAACCCACGTCAACTACGTGTTCAACGGGCTTAATGACATCAAGCCTGCCATGATTGAGGAGGCTACGAAAAATGCCCGTGAGGCCGCTGAAAAATTTGCCCGTGACAGTGGCAGCCGTGTTGGTAAAATCCAGTCTGCAACCCAGGGACTTTTTTCAATTGATGACGCCGCAACCGGAATGGAATACAAAAAAACTGTCCGCGTTGTGACCACTGTTGTCTACGGACTTTCGGACTAGGAGATTTCAGTTCATGAAAAGTTTCCGCCTTTTTGTTTTTTTATTGGTTTTCTTTTTTGTGTCATGCCGGTTCGAGATTGATAATTCAAATAAATCAGGAAACAGCCAGACGGTAGAAACTTACGGTGGAACTGCTAAAAAGGAATCTGATTATTTTTCCGATGGTAGAAAAAATTCCGACTGGCTTATAATCTCCTACATGGCCGCCGACAACTCCCTTGACTCTTTTGTTTTCCAGGATCTCAATGAAATCGAAGCCGGATTAACTAAAATCCGCAACTCAGACGGAAGTCCAAAAGCTGGCTGTGATTCTGTAAGGTGCGTCGCTTTGTGGGACGGGCATCTTTCACATTCCGCTTCTCACCTGTATGAAATTGGCAGCGATGAGAAGGCTGGTCTTCTTGGCACAAATACAATCGACATTCTTGATGTTCCGTTTCTTAAGAATTCCGGCTATGAACTTGATATGTGCGATTACAGGACTCTTGAAAGATATCTTCTGTGGGTAAAGGAGCATTACACTGCAACCTATGTTGTGTTCCTGCTTGAGACACATGGAGGCGGACCTGGTTCTGATTCCATGTACCTTGGAAATCTTACAAGGGCAATGTGCACCGACGAAACCAATGCAAGAGGAAAGAACATGTCCACAAGGGAATTTGTCCAGGCCTTCAAAAATGCAGGCTATGGATCTTCCATGAAGCTGGATATGCTTTTTCTTGATATCTGTTTTGGAGCAGGTTTTGAGGACATCTATGAATACAGGGACATCGCAAGATATCTGGTTGCCTCCCCGGAAACCACTCCTGGCTATGGCAATGACTACACGGAGATTTTGAAGACTTTCGAAGGTGAGAAAAATTTAATTGATCCTCTTGAGTTTGGAAAAAAAGTTTCAAAGTCTTTTGCACGTAGCTATTATAAATACACCAGCAGGGACTGCCTGTATCCCACAATCTCGTTTGTCGACCTTTCCAAGGCGGAACAATGCGCTGATGCCATAGATTCAATGGCAGGCCATATAATGGCTTCTTCTGAAAGTAAAGTATTCAAAGCCTGTTTCAATGATGTATGGAAATACGACGGGACATACAACTATCTGTATGATGCCGGAATGTATGCATATAAAGTCTACATGGCAGCCAGCTCTGGTGAAATAAAGGATTCGGCAAAGGATGTTCTGTCCGCATTGGATGACATGTTGATCTGGTCATGGAGACGAAAAAATTTAAATGATGATATTTCCATCAACAACGCATATGTTGGTGAAAGCTACACGGCTGAGAGCAATCCCTATGGAGTCACTCTATGTGGCATGGGCAGATCATCCTCTTCAATCAAGTCATGGTACAGGACGGAACTTGAATTCGGCAGACGTAGCGGTGGATGGGCTGACTTGATCTCCAAATGGTATTCAAATTCAAATTAGAAAATCTTCAAGCCTTACGCCGTCACCGTTATTGACATCCCTGGAAAGTGCAGCTCCTGTCAAGGTGTCCAGAAATTCAGGACTTATTCCCGGTGTCAGGATTTTTTCCGTGCGAAGAACCTTTATGTCTTCGGCTCCGATTCTTTCACCTTTTTTCATGGACCTCATGTAGTGCAGGCTTCTGTTTGTACGGCCGTAATTTGCAAGTTCGGCAGGAGCAAGTTTTTTTACTCCCGACCCAAGAATCGCTTTTAGTCTTTCTGAGTCATATTCATATTCCAGCTGGCGGTAGATTTCTCCTTCGCCGCTGTGCCGCAATACGGCTTCTGCCTGATGTACGCTGTGTACCATTATCTTGAACATTTCAGGCTCAAGGGCAACAGGGTCATCAAGTCCGCTGTCATTTCTGCTTAAGGTAATGTGCTTTTCTATCATGGTGCCGCCCATTGCAACGCTAAGGACTGGTACAAGAACCGGATCAAGGCTGTGGTCGCTGATTCCTGCTGGAATGCCGAAAATCTGTCCCAGGGTTTTTACACAGCGCACGTTGTATTCTTCTTCCGGAGCAGGATAGAAAGTCAGACAGTGAAGCAGGGTAAGGTCTGGAATTTTTTTGCCGGTGCTGCTTTCTTTTTTTTCGCCGGAATTTTGAACTGTCTCCAGGGCGCGCTCGATGTCACCGAGTTTTGAGACTCCGCTGGATAAAATCAGTGGAATTGTTCCGTAGAATTCTGCGCACTTCCTGAGCATTGGAAAATGGTTTACTTCAGGACTTGCGATTTTTATGGCGTCTGGTTTGAGTTCAGCAAGAAGAGAAATAGATTTAAGTCCAAAAGGGGAACATGCAAAAAGCAACCCCTGCTTGCGGCTGTATTCCATACATCGTCCGTAGAAATCCTGGTCGCATTCAAGGCTCTTGAAATTGTCGTAAAGCCTGGTTTTTCCTCCCGGAAGATTTACAAAACCTGTGTCCGGGTGAAGAATTTCGTCTGCATAAACCCACTGGAATTTTACGCAGTCGGCTCCCGCTTCTTTTGCCGCGTCGATAAGTTCAAAGGCTTTTGATTCTGAGCCGCCATGGGCTGTTCCGATTTCTGCAATGATGGTCATGATTTCATTTTAGAATTAATTTATGGAAATTTCAATTTTAATGGTCTTCAAA
>CALELJ010000063.1 GCA_937902445.1 uncultured Treponema sp.
TGTAAGAATACAGAGCAACATACCAGTTGCAAGGATTACAACCCAAGCGTTCAGGTTGATAAGGTTTGTGATGTTTGATGGTGCAAAGAGAGATCCCTTGTCAGCTGCAACGATCAAAACCTGGAAGAACAACATAACGGCAAGAAGGATCAAAATCATTGTATTGCCCTTCAGCGTCTTTTTTATGCTCTGCATATTAGCCATTTTTTACTCCTTAGATTATTTATCAGAATTAATGATGCATGCCATGATCTTTTCCTGGTCAGCATCCTTTGCATCCATTTCAGCAATCATACGACCTTCATTCATAACGTAAATGCGGTCACTCATTCCCAAAACTTCAGGCATTTCAGAAGAAATCAGGATTACTGATTTTCCCTCTGCAACCATTTTGTTGATGATGCAGTAGATTTCATACTTGGCACCAACGTCGATACCGCGTGTAGGTTCGTCAAGGATGAGGATATCCGGATCAGCAAAGAGCCACTTTCCAAGAAGAACTTTCTGCATGTTTCCGCCGGAAAGGTTTCCTACATCTTCATCTACAGTCGCACACTTTGTATGCATTTCCTTGGCTGCCTCGACTGCTACACGGCGACATTCGTCATAGTCGTATATCCAGTGCTTTGATACCTTTTCAGGTTTTGCGGAAACAGTATTCTTTGTGATTGATTCAGAAAGAATAAGTCCGTTACCCTTGCGGTCTTCAGTTACGTAGGCGATACCGCTCTTGATAGCCGATTTTACGTTAGGGAATTCAACTTCCTGTCCGTTGAGGAAAATCTGACCGGAAATATTTGTTCCGTATGACTTTCCGAAAAGGCTCATTGCAAGCTCTGTACGTCCGGCACCCATAAGTCCTGAAATACCAAGAACTTCACCACGGCGAAGATTGAAGTTTACACCGTTGCAGACCTTGATTCCGTCGAATACAGGATGGTCAACATTCCAGTTCTTAACTTCAAGACAAACATCACCGATCTTTGGTGTACGCTTAGGGAAGCGGTCTGTAATGTCGCGGCCTACCATGGCAGCAATGATTGCGTTCTCACTGAATGATTCGTGAGCTTTGTCCATGGTTCTGATTACGGCACCGTCGCGGATGACAGTAATCTTGTCTGCAACATATGAAATTTCGTTAAGCTTGTGGGAAATGATGATTGATGTCATTCCCTGCTTCTTGAATTCAAGGAGAAGATCAAGAAGGTGTCTTGATTCGTTTTCATTAAGTGAGGCAGTCGGTTCATCAAGAATGAGAAGACGAACTTTCTTACCAAGTGCCTTTGCAATTTCAACAAGCTGCTGTTTGCCGACACCAATGTCCTTAATCAATGTATGTGATGATTCTTTAAGACCAACTTCTGCAAGAAGACTGTCAGCCTTATCGAATGTTTCTGCCCAGTTAATTTTGGCTTTTGAGCCGCGTTCATTTCCGAGGAACATGTTCTCTGCAATTGTAAGAAGAGGTACAAGAGCAAGTTCCTGGTGAATAATTACAATACCAAGGTCTTCACTGTCTTTGATGGAGTGAAACTTACAGATATTGCCGTCATAAAAAATGTCTCCAGAATATGTACCATACCCATAGATGCCGCTGAGGACATTCATCAAGGTAGACTTACCGGCACCGTTTTCACCGCAGAGAGCGTGGATTTCACCTTCTTCAACAGTAAGTGTAACATCGCTCAGAGCTTTTACGCCCGGGAACTCTTTTGTAATATTCCGCATTTCCAATAATGCCTTTGCCATTGGAATCTCCTGTTTATTGAACCTTATATTTTTAACTATAAACCCTTAAAAAAAGGCGGGATTGATTAGAACCCCGCCTTGACTCATTTCAAAGCAATCTCAAACTATTTGAGCTGTGCTTCTGTGTAGTATCCAGAGTCGATGAGGAGAGCCTTGTAGTTGTTAAGGTCACCATATACTGGATCACAGAGGTATGAAGGAACAATTCCTGTACCGTTGTCATAAGTTTTCTTGTCGTTGATTTCTGGTTCTCCACCCTTACAGATAGCGTCAACCATTCCAACAACCTTTGTTGCAAGTGTACGTGTATCCTTGAAGATAGACATAGCCTGTGTTCCAGCAAGCATGTTCTTTACAGAACCGATATCACAGTCCTGTCCAGTGATGATTGGGAAGTTAGCCTTTGTGTATCCAGCAGCCTTGAGAGCGTTTGTGATACCCATAGCACAAGAGTCGTTTGAAGAGTAAACAGCGTCAAGCTTTGTTCCGCGTGGACCGTATCCGTTTGATGTGATAAGGTTTTCCATACGCTTCTGAGCTTCTTCTGTTGACCAGTTGAGTGTTGCACACTGTGCCTTTGATGTCTGCTTTGAGCGGCAAACGAGAACACCACTGTCGAGGTATGGCTTAAGAACGTCCATAGCACCACCAAAGAAGAAGTTGATGTTGTTGTCATCTGGTGAACCTGTGAAGAATTCGATGTAAGCTGGATCAGCCTTTGAACGTGTCTTGAGGTTGAGCTTGTCTACGAGGTAGTCACCCTGGATTGTACCAACTTTGTAGTTATCAAATGTTGCATAGTATGTAACAGCATTTGAGTTCATGATAAGGCGGTCATAAGCGATAACCTTGATTCTCTTTGACTTTGCGTTGTCGAGGGCACCCTTAAGAGCTGAACCATCGATAGAAGCAATAACGAGAACCTTACATCCACCAGAGATCATGTTTTCGATCTGGTTAACCTGTGTTGCAACGTCATTGTTTGCATACTGGATATCAACCTTGTAACCAGCTTTCTTAAGCTGAGCTTCCATGTTAGCTCCGTCCTGGTTCCAGCGCTGGAGATCCTTTGTAGGCATTGAAACACCTACTTTTGTACCCTTTACCTTGTCTTTTTTAGCAGCGAAACAAGGCAATACGAGAGCAGCAGCCAACAATACGGCGATAATTTTTTTCATAAGATAATCCTCCTTATTCGATATCTTACATTTAACAGTTAGCGCCGGCCCCAACCGGAACCGACACTACCTTTGTTCTTAGGATGATTATATACTACATCAAAGCACCCTCCGTGGATTATCAATGTTCTTGAATTTCTTGCTAATTTATGGGAATTTTCAAAAAAATCTGTCATTTTCACGCGCGGATGTTCTAGAATTTATTGTTGTAAGAAAAGTTAAGAACAGTTCTTCAGACGGAACACGTGGGCCCGCGACTGCATCAGGCAGCCGCGGGAGTTTCATAGGGCAGCCGGCCTGGAACTCGGGAAGCATCAGAGTTCCGCCTTTAAAAAAAATCTTGATAAATTGCAAATATTTACTTATTATTTAAGTATTATGGGTGGAAATTTCTTAAAAGATTTAATCGGCTCTTTTTTTGGTGGCAGCGACCCTGAGGCACAGAAAAAGAAGGCATTGAAAAGCATTGCAAAATCACTTTCAAAGACAAAGTATAAATTCTACAAATTGGGTTCCAATGAGGTTGAGGCTTCTTTTGCAAGGTTCTTCCTCGAGATTTACAAGGCAGTGTCACCGGCACAGGCCATGCTGCAGTCATTCAACCCCAACAGCCTGAAAAGACTTGTACTCAACAGTTCTCTTTCGGAAAAGCAGCTGGAATCACTGGACCAGCTTTCGGAAACAGCAATCATGGAACTTGCAAGGAAAAAGCCCCTCAAGGAAGTCCGTGAGACAGTCAAGGGATACATGGATAATTTTTCCGCAGCCTATGACAGCAACAAGATTTCTAAGACAGACCAGCTTTACACAAAACTCATCACCTTCGCAAATTTCGTTCAGTTTGACTTCTATTTCATGCTGAAAAAATTCGACAACACGCTGAAGGAACGTGACTTTTCCGTTGCGCCAAAGTTTACCCAGATAAACGGAACATACCTTATCGAGGACCTGAAGAACTTCATCGATGTTGCGTGGGTACTTCCCTTCGATTCAGACTGGAGTGACGTATTCAAGCTCATCAAGTCGGTGAAGGGTGCAGATCCTGTGGCTGCAGGTGTATGGAAAAAACTTCTTGCACGCATCAAGTATCTCAGGGACAACCACATCCTCGAGATGCTCATCCAGCTGATTTCAGAAAATCCTAATTACCGTGATGAAGTGACGTCAAAGGAACTTTATATCGTCGACGACTATATCGCAGACGTCAAGAAAACTGCTGAGAAGACCCTTGAGGAAATCCAGGCAAAGCAGACTGCAGGTAAAGTTGACGGACTTCTGGTTCAGATTTTTGGCACGACTGAAGTTGAACACCTGAAGTACTACAACGAAGCTGGCAGCGCTCCGTTTGAACGCAAGGATCTTGGTTCATTTGAATATGCTGAACCGCTGGGATACCTCAAGCAGTTCATTCTTGACTATGTAAAGAAAGACATCCGTGAACTTTCCGACATCCTTCTTGTTCGCGGCGAATGGGCCAACCAGCAGCTTGCCACACCGATGAGCGATGCCTTCCACCAGCTTCTGGACATTGCCGGAAACATCACAGCCCTGGACAACAGCGTGAATGAGACCGTGGATCTTGGGCTCAAAATGAAGACACATCTTCCAAGGGCCGACAGGGACAAAGAATCAAGAAACATCATCCAGTCTACCCTTACACACATAAACGACACGGCTGGAACTCTCATAAAGAAGTCAATCGCCCTTCTGGTTTCATTTGACAGGAACCTCAAGATGATTCTTGAAGACTGTGTAAAGAAACACCAGGAGCTTATCCTTAACTGGAACGACATCGACCACTTTGCGGAAGGACAGCTCAAGCAGATGTCGATCGATGCATACAAAAAGATTTTTTCTTTTGTTTCATTGATGCAGAACTTCCCTGTCCAGATTTCAGAGGATGCTGAATAAAAGAAAAACCCGCGAAGGCAGCTGAACCAGATGCTTTCACGGGTCTTTTTTTTCGGTTGTTTATTAATCGGCTGTTGACCGGCTATTGATCAGCCAGAGACGGTTTCATTTAAGCACGGAATCCACAAGTGCCTTAAGGGCAGGATCCTGTTTGATTTCCGAGGTTTCGATTCCGCTCTGAATTACGAATACACCATTTTTTTCGACAATTACTTTGTTCATGTTTTTAGCTCCATTTGTTTCAGTAATATGCTTCAGAAGACCGGCACTTTTTTTAGGTTCGGTCAATTCAATAGCCTTGCCCATCAGCCCTTTCCTCTGAGATTTTTTAACTTCCGTTTTTTTAATGTTTTCTGCCATATCAGTTTTCACCATCAAGATTTGAAAAATTCAGACCGCTGACAGAAAAACTGTCATTGACCTTTTTCTTTATCTCTTCGATATTTTCCGGAACTACCTTTTCCGGACTATCTTTTTTTTCATATTCGGAGAAAGATTCCTCGATTATTTCCACAGGTTCTGCTTCTTCCACTTCTTCGAGTTCTTCTACAGCTTCGGCTTCCTGAACTTCCTCAAGCTCTTCTACGGCTTCGGCTTCCTCTACTTCATCAAGCTCTTCTACGGGTTCAGCTTCCTCTACTTCTTCAAGTTCTTCTACGGCTTCCGCCTCTTCTATTTCTTCAAGCTCTTCTACAGGTTCCGCATCCGAGATTTCCTCCTGGGCTGATGATTCCACAGAGGACGGAATTTCTTCTACGACAGTCGCCTTAGGTTCCACCTGCACAGGTACAGAATTCCGCGACGGTGCAGAAGCAAAGGCCGACATGATGTCCTGCCAGCTTGACTCAAGCATTGCGTCCACAACTTCAGAATGCTTTTTTCCGCGGTTGCCCAGGCTCCTTTTTATTTCGTCATTGACATCCATTCTTCTGGATGCGATTCCCTTTGCAAGCGTCTTCCAGTCCGTAGTGTCCTTGCGCTCGATATATTCCCTCAAAAGCTCGTACTGGAATTTTCTGATCCTTCTTCTGATGAACACCATGTCATCGTGGCGAAGGTTGAACAAAAGGAACACAACAAGGAACACCGTGATGAAAAGGCACACAAGGAGTGCGATTTTTTCGGTATCGTTAAACTCAAATTCATCCTGACTGCAGATCCATCCGATTTTAATTCCGTTTTCATCTGTCGTGGATATTACAAAAAGGTTTTCCTTTTTTTCGTCGCTTTCGGCAATCTGTTCGATGTTTGAATAGCGTTTTCCCCAGCGGTCCTGAATTTCCTGAATGAGTGCTTTCCTTCCGGTAAGAGGAAGTCCAAAAACAAAGCCTGCAGGAGACAGGACTGTCCCCCTTGCATTGAGTGAGACGATGTCGCGGTTGATGAGAGTACGGGTAAAATCATCTCCGGATACATAGAAGACCATGGTTCCGCGGTATGCCGTATAGACGTCATAGAAAGGATAACTGAACAGAAGACGGTTTCTGGTATTGTCAAAATACACGAGGGTGTTTTTGTCTCCGTCTGCGGTTTCTATGAGAGCATATGGAATTCTATCCACGTAGTTTGAATATGTTACGAGTTCAGCAGTTTCCGAAAGTATGTCTTCGCTGAAAGTGCTGTAATGGATGTGGACACCGTCATTTTCAACAAGACGGATTCCTTCAATTCCTGGATTTTTCTGAAACAAAAGAGAACAGAGGGCATCACGTCTTTCCATATTATCAGACGAAGGTTCACGCTCAATATAGGATGAAACACTCTGTTCGGAAAGAAATTCCCTGAGCTGACGGTCAAGGTTTGTAAAATAGTCACCATAGCCAGCTTTGATTTTCTCGAGGCGTTCGTTTATGTTACCGATCACTCTTGGCGTGTAATACTGAACCTCAATAAGCCTGAAGCCACCGGCAAATGAAAAGAAAAGACAGCCGGCAAAAATGAGGACTGATATCAGCATGCTGAGTGCAACTTTTGGCAAAGATGTCACAAAAAATCTCCTGTCGATCGGGAAAAAGGAATTCACCTCTTTCCGTCTTTGAATTTTCGGCAAATTCGGTACAGGATTTCACACTTTTCATGAAAATTTGTATAATTGACGGTATGGTAGAACTCAAGCAGGAAGAAGAAAAGAAAGTCAGATGCCTTCTTATAGGCGCCCCTGACAAAAAGAACGGCAACCCGGAACCAAAGGAACTTGAAGGACTCATAAAAACCCTGGACTATGAAGTTGCAGGTGTCATGGTACTTGTCAGAATAGAACCAACTCCAGCCTACGGAATCGGAACAGGAAAGGCCCACGAGATTGCCGACAAGGCAAAGGAGCTTTTCGCCGACTGCATAGTATTCGACTGGGAAATAGACCCTTCCAAACAGCGCAACTGGGAAAAACTTGCCGGCATGCCTGTCTTTGACCGCAACGAAGTCATCATCAGAATTTTTGCACAGCGGGCCCAGACAAAGGAAGCAAATCTTCAGGTAGAGCTTGCGAAACTTACATATTCACTTCCACGCTTGAGCCACATGTACGGCGACATGGCACGTCAGAGAGGAGGTGCCGTCGGTAACAAAGGTAGCGGTGAAACACAGCTTGAGCTTGACCGACGTCAGATAGAAGATAAAATCGTCCAGCTCAAAAAGGAACTTGAACAGGTTGAAGTCAACCGCGGCATCCAGAGAAAGCAGCGCGAACGTACAGCCGCAGCAGGATGTGCCCTTGTAGGTTACACCAATGCAGGAAAATCAAGTCTTCTGAATGCACTCACAGGAGCAGACGTTTTTGTCGAGAACAAACTTTTTGCGACTCTTGATCCGACTACAAGAAAGCTGGCCCTTTCCGAAGCAAGCACCGTCCTCATTACAGACACTGTAGGTTTCATTTCAAAACTTCCACATACGCTCATCGACGCCTTCAAGTCGACTCTGGAAGAAGCTGCTCTTGCGGATTTTCTTCTTGTCGTTGTTGATGCCGCCGACCCAGACTGTGAAAAACAGTATGAACAGGTAATGAAGGTTCTTGGAGAAATCAAGGCGGATAAAATTCCGCGCATCGTGGTCCTTAACAAATACGACAAGGTGAAAGGCAACATTCTTCTTGAATCTCAGCTGAACAATTTCTTCCCGGATGCACTCCATGTCAGTGCAAAAACCCACGAAGGATTTGAAGACATCATTGCCGTGCTTACGGAAAATCTTCTTGGCGTCCTGCGTTCATTTAAAATTCCTATGGCGAGGGCAGACCTGGTTGAGCTTGCACGCAAAAACGGAACTATCGAAAAGGAAGAATGGCTTGCCGATGTAGTTGCACTGGAAGCCCGCATACCTGGATCATTTGATGATGAGGGAAAAGCAACGACAAGAACCCTTGCGCTTTTGAAGGACTACATAATATGAAAAGAAAAATCGATGTACTCAACAGGATTCTTGCAATCACAGCCGGAACAATTTCTGCGGCCATAGCAATCGCGACAATCACTGCATTTGCCGTATCAGGCGGAAATCCAGGAATAAATTACAGACGTGCGGATCCAGATCCTATGAAGATGGCAAATAAAAGCAAGGGGAAAGATGATGCCGTTGATGCCTTTACAGACATAAGCCAGATCAGAATTCAGACAAGGATTGAATCCGAAGACGAAGAACCTTCCGTAATCGTTGTAACTCCATGGTTCTCATATCCTGCAGGAGACCAGCAGCTCTTTGAGGAATTGTCCCAGAAGGAACGCCAGATGAGAGGAATCTTTGCCGGATACTTTTCTTCAAGAACATCCAGAGATCTCCTGGACAAGGGTGAAGTAAAGATCAAGGAAGAACTTCTTGATGAAATCAATGCACAGCTTGTCATGGGAAAAATCCGCGCCGTCTATTTCAACGACTACATATTCATAAACTGATCCTTCAATTGTTGAAAGCGTTTTTTGACGGTCCACTTAATTGTTTTTTTCCGGTTTATTGTCTATTATAGCGGCATGAAAGTTATAGTTGTAGGAAACGGTGGACGTGAACATGCCATTGCCTGGAAACTGGCACAGAGCAGTTCAGTTGAAGAAGTAATCTGTACTCCTGGTAACGGCGGTACAGCTTTTGAAAATAAATGCCGCAACGTAGAAGGCAAGTCCCACGATGACTTCATCAGGATCGCAAAAGAAAACGGATGTGATCTTTGTGTAGTCGGACCTGAAGATCCTCTTTGCGCAGGTCTTGCAGACAGATTCTGGTCAGAAGGAATTCCAACAGTCGGAACAAAGCAGCTTCCTGCACAGCTTGAAGGCAGCAAGGATTTTGCAAAGAACTTCATGCACAAATACGGAGTTGCCTGCGCAGACAACAAGACATTCACAGACAAAGCGGAAGCCCTCGCCTATGTAAAGGAACACGGTGCTCCAATCGTTCTCAAGGCTGACGGTCTTGCTGCTGGAAAGGGTGTCGTAGTCGCCCTCAACATGGATGACGCACTCAAAGCTGTTGAAGAACTTATGGATGGTGCTCTCGTTGGTGATGCAGGACGCAAACTTGTAATCGAAGAATACATGCGCGGAGTTGAGATTTCAATTCTCGGTGCCGTCTCAGTAAATCCGGAACTTACAGCAGCCGGAAAATCCTGTATCGTTCCTTTCATGAGCGCCCGTGACCACAAGAGACTTCTTGACGGAGCAAAAGGACCAAACACAGGCGGAATGGGTGCAATCTGTCCAGTTGATGATGTTACTGACGAAATTCTTGCACAGTTCAACAAGAACATTCTTGAACCAACCCTCAAGGGAATCCAGTCAGAAGGATGGGATTACAGGGGATTCATTTTCTTTGGTCTCATGATCACAAAAGAAGGTCCTAAGGTCATCGAGTACAACGTTCGTCTTGGAGATCCTGAAACTCAGGCAGTACTTCCTTTGATGGATTTTGATTTCGCAGCAATGTGCAAGGCTGTTACAGACGGAACTCTGAAAGACTTCAAGACAGCATGGAAGCCGGGTTATGTTGTTGCCCCTGTTGCCGTAAGTGGTGGATATCCAAAGGCATACAAGAAGGGAATGACAATCAAGATCGACACTGAAAAAGTTGAACAGACAGGGGCAAAGGTTTTCTTTGCCGGAGCAATGGAAGACAGAAGATCCCAGGGCGGAATCGTTACAAACGGTGGACGTGTACTTGCATGTTCAGCCCAGGCAGACACTTTCGATGAAGCATGGAAGAAGGCATACGCTGCCATAGAGCACGTAAGCTTCGACGGAATGTTCTACAGAAAGGATATAGGTCTTCCCGGGGCTGCTGAGTCCAACTAATTAAAAACAGACAAGTCCAATTACACCGACTGGAATAAGGTAGGCGGCAAACCATTGCAGCCTGCCTTTTTTTATCAGCTTCATAAGAACGGCAAGTGCGAAATAACCGCTTGCGAATGCTACGGTACATCCAAGTACAATCTGTGCGATACCACAGGTTGAAGCAACTTCTCCAAGATCTTTCAGTTCAAGAAGGAAGGCTCCAAGAATTGCCGGAATCGAGGCGATGAATGAAAATTCACCGGCAGTATTGCGGTTAACTCCACAGAAAAGAGCACCGGCAATAGTCGACCCGCTTCTTGAAATTCCCGGAAGAGTTCCGATGCCCTGAGCAAGTCCGATTGCAAGGGACTGCAAGAGAGTCGGAGCTTTCAATTCGGCTGGGACAGTTCCGTCGTCAGAAACATCTGATTTTTTCTTTTCAATGATTCCAGAAAGAACAAGAATGACCGCTGTGACTATGAGTCCTGCACATGTAACCTTAATCGAAATTACATCATCATCAATGAGTTTTTTTGTAACCACGCCAATGACACCGGTCACAAAAGTCGTGGCAATAACTGCGATAATGTAGGAACGGTCATTATTGCGCAAGGCAAGCTGGGTTTCCGTAAGACCATCTTTCTTTACGAACAGTCCTGCAAATGCAACTATGAGCTGACAAAGTTTTTTTCTGAAGAAAATGCAGACAGCTGCAAGAGTTGCAAGATGAAGCATGACATCATACAAAAGCGGAACTTCCTCAAGGTCAAAAAGAAATTGAACGATCTTTAAGTGGCCGCTTGATGAGATTGGAAGAAATTCTGCGATTCCCTGCAGAAGACCTAAAAGAATTGATTGTAGAATAGTCATATGATCCTGTTCCTATATATAGATTTCAGTTTTGTTTCAAAACCCTTGTCATTTTCCAACACAGAATCTTGAAAAGATATTTCCCAGAACATCGTCCGGAGTTACATCGCCGGTAACTTCACCCAGGCTGTCCAGGGCATCCTCAAGATCCTGAACAACCGCATCAAGGCCATATTCGCCGGTCGATGCGATTTCAAGTGCATGGGTGACACGTTCAAGAGCTTCTTCAACGGATTTTTTCTGGCGTTCAGATCCAAGGCCGGCATGGTCGCTTTCTGTTCCGTTTCCTGAAAGGATTATTTCTTTTGTGGCTGCGACAAGTTCTGCAATGCCCGTACCATCCTTCGCAGAAATTCTTACTGTATTTTTCCATGAACCATCTGTTGGAATTACAACATTTATACCGGCATCACATTTATTCAGGACAAGAATTACCGGTACATTTTTCTGATCTTCAATGTAATCAATATCTTCCTGTGAAATTCCATTGCTGCTGTCTATAAGATACAGAATTACATCTGCTTCCTCCGACAGATCCCTGGTAAGCTCGACGCCACGGGCTTCTATGACATCATCGGTTTTTCTAAGACCTGCGGTGTCAAAAAGGCGGACTGGAATACCACCAAAATCGGCATAGCTTTCAATCCAGTCACGTGTAGTTCCTTCAATATTGCTTACAATGGCCCTCTCTTCCTTCAAAAGAGTATTGAAGAGACTTGATTTTCCGGCATTGGTTTTACCGCACAAAACTACACGTGCACCGTCCTGATACAGTTTTTCACTTTTCCATGACAACGAAAGCTGATTGAGTCTTTCCTTAACCACCACAAGAGGTGCGGAATCAAAACAGTCAGCAATATTTTCCTCATCTTCAGGATATTCAATCTCAACTTCGATATTGCCAAGAACATCAACTATGCTTTTCTTTATGGAATCGATGAATTCAAAAAGATTTCCAGAAAGACGTCCTGCGGCACGGCCTCGTCCAGCATCAGTCTTGCTGTCAATGATTTCTTTTACAGCCTCGGCCCTTGTAAGATCGGTCTTTCCGTTTATGTAGGCACGGAAAGTGTATTCACCGCGTTCCGCCTGTCTGAAGCCATTTTCAAGCATCAGATTATATACGGCAGTCACGACTGAAACGCCACCGTGACAGAAAAATTCCACCATATCTTCGCCTGTAAAGGATTTTGGAGCACGATATACTGCTGCCATAACCTCATCGATGCGGTTGCTCTCTTTTGGACGGGAGGGGTCTACTATCCATCCATAGACAAGAGTATTGCCCTGAGCTTCATTCAGGGCCTTTGGACGGGAAAAGATTTTTGATGCAAGTTCAATGGAGTTTTTGCCGCTGGCCCTGACAATTCCAATCGCACTTGGAACCAGCGCAGTAGCAATAGCGGCAATTGGTTCTTCCGGAGTATATCCTGTATTATTCATGGTTCACTACCGGAAAAGGTTCCACCCTAAGGAAACCACGTTTGCTTGGCACAGGCTTGTCGTAGTCTTCCTGCTCCAGAACTGTATTCCATACAGAAAGCATCTCATCGGAACTGAAACCACGTGAATCATCACCGGAAGCGACACCGTCGGTACTGTCTGTGCCGTTCCCCATGCTGAATGCCGGGATACGTGTCTGCTTTGCGGCTTCATTATGATGCCATGGAGAAAGCACGGAATCTTCAGGATCCGGACTGATGTCCTCATAGTATCCGCCAGAATTGTTCCAGTACATGTATCCTCTGTCTACACCGTCGCGGACACCGTAGACTTCACGGCTGACGTAGTTCTTGTCGTAATATTTTCTGTCGTAACGTACTCCCATGTAGAAGGCCTGAAGCCATGGACGTACTACGATTCTGTTCCTGCCGATAACAGTATTTCTGTATGAACCGAAGAAGAAAATTCTATATGGGCGCTCCTCGTATGGAGAGTAGTCAAGGAAGCTCTGCTCAAAATGGGACGGATAGAACATAGGGCAGATTACGTCGACATATTCGCTCATGAGTTCAACGTCCTGTCCGGTTCTTGTTCCGGAACGATACCATCCGTTTGCTCCGTAGATATCGATTCCAATAGGAGCGTCGATATTTTTTCTTGCATATGAAAGGAAGGAAACGAGAGCACTTTCCTTGTCCATTCCCTTGTCCTTCCATCTATAGGATGCTGAGCCCATGTTTATTCCGTCTGTAGGGAAACGGATATAGTCAAACTGGATTTCATCGAATCCACGCTTGATGAGTTCCTTTGCGATTTCAACATTATATTCCCAGACTTCCTCGCTGTAAGGATCAACCCAGTTTTCGTCATAGTAGTTAGCTTTCTGGCCCGTTACAGTTCCGTCTTCAGAAACAATATCCTCATAACCACGGATTCCAACCCAAGGAGTATTTGTCTTGTAATTCCAGACAGCATATTTTCCTTTTCCGTAGCCTGCAAGATTTCTGTCCTTGAAAACTACGATACGGCCGATGAGATAGGTTCCGTCTTTCTTGAATTCATTTACAAGTTTGTCCACGTCGATCTTGTAACCTGTAACCTTTCCCTTTTCCTTGAGAAGAGGACTTTCAGGTTCAAAACGAAGAAGACCATAGTCATCCTTCATGTCGATGACAACGGAATTCAACTTGTTGTCATTTACAATTTTTCTGTACTTTGCAATACCGGCGTCATTTCTCAACTGATAGACCGATGAATACACAGCCTTCTTTTTGTTGGCGGTTTCTCCCCATGGAGTGAGAATGACATCAGGGTTGAGGAGCCACAATTCATTCAGCTGAAGAGGTGTATCAAGGCCACACACAACTTTTGGAATGTATGCGGCATTGACGATTGAATGGGCAGCGTTCAGTCTGTGTCTCCACGAGGCATAGTTATCAAGCTCCTGGACCTCTCCATTTTCAAGTGAGAATGTTCCAACTTTTCCCAGAGTTGAATAGACGATTTTTGAACCGCTCTGGCACATGCCATCAATAGTGTCCGTCTGCTCTTCCCCGTGATAAACTTTTTCGCCACGCTTGTCTTTCCAGTTAAACCTGTAGATATTTGGAAGGAATGTCTGCGCAAGATAAACTTCCGCAAAATAATTTCCCTGATCGTCCCTGCACATTACAGGAAGGATGTCAGAAATTTCATCTACCTGAGTCATGCTCGGCATTGCGGCAAACCCTGCACTTACATCAACCCATGCAGGCTTTTTTGCGTCAGCCCTGTAATAGCTTAATCCATAGATTGGATGGGACATAAAAACTACAAGTTCACTGCCGGTGACTGCCCCCGCTTTATCATATACAGGCATATGAGAAACAGCGACTGCCTTTACGCCCGCCGTATATCTGCTTGCTGATCCGATGTTTGTCCAGTTCTGTCCTCCATCCCTCGTAAGGAAAATTGAATCCTTTGTTGCTGTAACGAGAATGTCCGGATTGAATGGATCTGAACCGATATCTTTCAAAAGGGCAGCTTTCTGCTCAAGTGTTTTCTGAAGACCGTCATAGGATTTTACCGTGAGGAACGGGAGTCCGTTGTTCCTTTCCGAGAAATTCTCAAGATCTGACGATGTAATGACTCCTTTGTCAGTAACAAAAAACCATCTGGCGCTTGTCTTTAAAATTCTGTCTACCTTGCCTTCCGTCCACAGTGGTTCCGCAGATCCGTTGGAAAGGATTTTAAAAAGTCCATTGTCTGTTCCAAGCAGGAATGGAGTTCCGTCTTTATCCTTTTCCTTGAATGTCGACTTTTTTTCCGGGAGATTTTCCGGCAACTGATATAAAGGTTTTGTCTGAGCAAACAATGATCCTGATGCTAAAAATGCTGAAAATGCCAAACACAATTTTAAAGAGATAGTTTTCATGTTCTAATTTTCGGCAGCAGAATAAAAAAATTTAGAGAATCTTTTTAGAAGACATTACTGAAAAAACGATCCTGTCTGGACCTCATGGTTTCATCTATGGCTTTGTTTGAATATAAAAAGGTACTGTCTGTAATGTTTTTACCGACAAAGGACTTTCCCCTGCTGATTTTTTCAATAAGATCCCTGATCATTACGCCATTGTCCTTTGTGCACTGAACGGCAAAATTCACAACGTTGGAATTGACCATGCGCCTTATCTGCGGAGTTTCTTCGAAAACAAAAATATAGACATCTTCGCCAGGCATTTTTCCATATTTGAAAAGAATATCGATGACTCCCAGGTAATCCTTTTCGGATTCAACAAAAACAGCGTCTATCACTTCCTGATTTTCATACAGTTCATTCATCAGGAACTTTGCCTTTTCATATTCCCCGTTGGTTTCCCTGCGTGAAATGATGTTCCATCCCTTGTTTTTTTCGATGCCTTCGTTGAGGGCTTTCATTCTTTCCCTTGTTGAAGTTGTATCGGCGGTATCATTGAAGACACAGATGTTTACATTTGACTTGCCCTTCTCATACAGCTCAAGGCATTCAACGGCAGACTTTGCTTCCTTGTAGTAATCACAATAAACTTCGTGGATGATGGTGCAATATTCCGAGTGGTCATGTCTGACAGTACCACAGGTAAGGATAACCGGAATTCTGTTCAGGGAAAGATTTTCTATTGCATTTTCAAGTCCGTGCTCGCTTACAGGATCAATGATCATGAAATCAACACCACGGCTCATCAGATTGTAGATGCTTATGATCTGTTCCGTCAGATCTTCATTGGCACTGAATTCCGAAAGGGTATACCTGGGATCATCAGAGAAACTTTTTACGATGGAAAGATTGTTTGAGTAGTAGGGTTCCGTCTGTCTGCCAGAATAGGAGAACCCGATTCTGATAGGGTCTTTTCTATTGTTCCCGAAAGGCAGACAGGAAGCGAACATAAAACTAAAAAAAGCAGCAATCAGAAAAAATGATTTTCTCAAAATTATCCTCATGCTGCTATTTTAATAGCATTTACGCCAAATTTCAATTTTTAAGGAACTCCATTGACTATGAAAGCAGGAGATCCCCTTCCTTGATCCAGTTAATTTTACGAAGCAACAGACCAAGTCCCCATGAAATAAGGCCTGGGAGAACAAAGCAAACAAGAATAAGACCGATCCAGCTGAATGCATCAGGGGCTATCGCTGCGGCTCCATGTTCAACGGCAACTGCGCTTGGATCAAACCAGCCGGAAATAACACCGATCTGACCTACAAAACCACATGTTCCCATGCCGGAAGAAACTGCGGCACCGTTCATTTCCATTTTGAAAAGACAGGTTGCCATAGGACCTGTGATTGCAGAAGCAACAACAGGCGGAATCCATACGCGGGGATTTTTTACGATATTAGGCATCTGAAGCATGGATGTTCCAAGTCCCTGGGAAAGAAGTCCGCTCCATCTGTTTTCACGGAAGCTCATGACAGCAAAACCGATCATCTGAGCGCAGCAACCTGTAACGGCCGCACCGCCTGCAAGACCAGTAAGACCAAGGGCTGCACAGATTGCGGCAGAACTGACAGGCAATGTGAGGAGGATTCCCACGATTACGGAAATGATCACGCCCATGAGGAATGGCTTGAGTGTTGTTGCCCATACGATGAGATTACCGAAAGCGGCCGCACCTTTTCCGATATAACCTGCAAAAAGAACTGAAAGAAGAGCACCTGCGACAATGGTCACAAGTGGAGTTACAATAATGTCTACCTTTGTCTTTTTGCTTACAAGCATTCCGGCTTCTGCTGCTGCAATGGCAATAAGAAGAACCGCAAGAGGTCCACCTGCACCGCCAGAAACATTTGCGGCACTTCCAACTGCAACAAGAGAAAACAGAACGAGAGGAGAAACCTGCATTGCATAGCCGATACCAACTGCCATGGCTGCTCCGACTACATGCGGCTCACCTGCGAAAGTTCCGGCTTTAACCAGAAAATCAAAGACTGGATTTACATCGATGCGGAGAAGCTGCTGGCCCAGAGTCTTGACGATGGTTCCGATAAGAAGGGATGCAAAAAGGCCCTGAGCCATTCCGCCAAGAGCGTCGATAAGATAACGCTTTACGTACTTGTTCATAAACAATACCTCATGAGAAAAATAAAAATGTTCCGGTTGATTTACTTGGTGATGTAGTTGATTGGAGCGGACGTGGGCTCCCTAGGCAGTGGTAGAATTCCATTCTGCCGGCAGTCATCTCAAACGTAATTTCTGAAAGTAAAATATCAGAAGATAAGTTTTTTTTCAATTGGATGACATTTTGAATTTTTGAATATAAAATAGAGTCATGTACCACTTCATTGTAAATCCGGTTTCACGGTCAGGAAAAGGTCTCAAGCTTTGGCAGAACAAAATTGAGCCGGAACTGAAAAAACAGAACATAGAACATTCCGTGGAATTTTCAAAAGAGCGTGGCGATGTAACAAACATAGTCACCAGAATCTCATCACAGGCAAAAAATGAAAAAAACTGCACCATCGTGATTCTTGGTGGCGACGGAACTGTCAACGATGCTGTTCAGGGAATCCAGGATTTTGACAACACTGCCCTGGCCTATATACCGACAGGATCAAGCAACGATTTTGCGCGGGATCTGAAATTTTCAAAAAACGTGAAAAAAAATCTCAAGAGAATTCTTGAAGCAAAGGAACCTGTTTTAATGGACATCGGTCAGGTTGAAACTGAAAGAGGTACAAGAAGATTTGCAGTCAGCAGCGGAATTGGATTTGACGGTGCGGTCTGCCAGAAGTCAGTCCATTCGATTCTAAAAAAGAGATTGAATAAAATTGGACTTGGAAAACTTACATATCTTGGAATTGCCTTGAACCAGATTATCAATGCACCAAAAGTGGATGCCCAGGTTAAATTTTCCGACGGAACAGAACTTCACCTGAAAAATCTTTTATTCATGGCCGCGATGGTCCATAAATACGAAGGCGGTGGTTTCAAGTTCTGTCCAAAAGCCGATGCCTGTGACGGTGAACTGGATTTCATCTGCGCAAGCAACAAAACAATTCCGGGAATTCTCGTTGCCCTGCCAACCGCTTTTTTTGGATTGCATACATTGTTCAAAGGAATCGAGGTCTATCGTTTCAAGGCAGCTGAAGTTAAAACAACGATTCCACTCTGGCTCCATACAGACGGCGAAGTTGGATACAAAGCCCAGTATCTTGATTTCTCAACCTTTGAAAAGAAATTGAGATTCATACTTTAGGTTTCAATCTGCAATGAACTATCAGGCGGAACTGGAAAAAATCATCAAGGGACTCGACGGAAAACCAAGGCTGCTGTTGCATGCATGCTGCGGGCCTTGCTCTTCCTATGTAATGGAATACCTTGCGTCCATATTTGAAATCACGATTCTTTATTACAACCCCAACATCTATCCACAGGCGGAATACGAAAGGCGCCTTAAGGAACTGGAAGATTTTCTTCCAAGATTTTCTCCTGCAGTGGATAACAATATCAGTGTGGTAAAGATGCCTTACAATCCGGATGAATTTTATTCTGCCGTCGGAACAAAATCACAGCCTGAACTTGCAAAGGAAAAAGAAAAGGGTGAGCGATGCAGAAGATGCTATGAATTCAGATTGAGAAAATCCTACGGCTATGCACTAGAAAATCATTTCGATTATTTTTGCACTACCCTTTCCATCAGTCCATTCAAGGATGCGGTGAAGATAAATACTGAAGGTGAAAAGATTGCGGCGGAAAACCCGGACGGTCCAAAATGGCTTTATTCCGATTTTAAAAAGAAAAGTGGTTTTTTAAGAAGTCTTGAAATAAGTCAGGAGTACGGATTATACCGTCAGCAGTATTGCGGCTGCGTATATTCAGCAAGGACTGACATTGATGAAAGTACTGTACTTTAGCTATAGACTGTCATCAAATATTCCAAGCAGAACCTGATCCAGATTTTTTATGAAGTTTTTCTTTTCTGTCTTAATTTTTCCTGCCGAAAGTTTTTCAAAATAGCAGAACACAAGGTTCATGAACAATCCGGCTTTTGACGGAAGTTTTAGATTTCTGTCCACTGCAAGCTTTGACAGGAACAATGCTCCGCATAGTCTGCCCGAACGGATAAGACCTGAGACCAAAGCACCTTCAGTGATTTTAAGTTTCCAGATTTCCGTAAGAATTTTTCCATGAGGCACAAGTAAAGAAAAAAATGTGACAGAGGCTATGATCATCAATGAGGGAAGGAGCCTTATTTTTTTCTTTGAAAGCAAATTGCAGACAAGGGCAGCGCCAGTGATTCCGTAGATGATGAAAACGTTGTCATAGAAAAACAGAAGCAGCATGAAAGCAAGGGCGAAGAAAAATTTAGCGACAAAAAACTTCGTATTGCCCTGATGAGAAATTTCACCGGCTGTAATCAATCCGTCAGATTCATAGTCATTGGTTGAGGCCTTTTTAAGCCACTGGGATTCAGCAACAAAAAATTCGGCGAAGATTCCCATTGCGATGGAAGACGCAAAGGAAATCGAAAGAAGAACCGGCGCAATGAATTTTATGTTCTGTCCAAACATGAAGACATAGGCAATGCCAAGCTGGGCAAGATTGTTTGCAAGTCCTCCCGCCATGCTTATGCCAAGCCAGGACACAAGTTTTTTCTCATAAAAGAAATAAAAGATTGCCATCATTACAAAACCTGAAGCAACTGAACCTGCAAGGGAAAACAAAAAAATGTATGAGAACAAAGTTCCGCTGATGATGCCCTGAAGAAGGACTTTAAGAAAAATCAAGGCGATGCTTTCTCTGCGTGACATGCAGAGAAAAGAAAGCATTATGGGAAGGTTTGCAAGACCAAGTCGGAAAAATGGCACGGGCTTTGGAATTGCATATTCCACTGCGGAAAGAAAAAAACACAAAGCCGAAAAGAATGCCAGTTTTTTCATTGCCTCAAGCCACCTACTGAAGGTAAACCATCAAAAGCATGATGTCGCTGTTGCGGATTCCACTGATGCGGGAAGCCTGTCCCAATGTCACAGGGCGGACCTTTTCCAGCTTGCCACGGCTTTCTGAAGAAAGGGCAACAATCTTTGAGTAGTCAAAATTATCTGGGATGCGGACGTTTTCCATGCGGTGCATTTTTGCAACACGGTTGTCCTGCTTTTCAATGTAATAGCGGTACTTGTGGTCTTCCTGTGCAAGTGTCCATTCAAGCAAAGTGTAGTTGCCGGGATTTTCTGCATCAGGGTGCTTATCAAGGAATGCCATGGCTTCCTCAACGTTGCGGTACTTAAGTTCCATGGAATCCATCTGCTCTTTTGAAATCAGGCCTACGTTGAAACCTTTCTGACGCAACCTTCTGTCTGCCGTGTCGTGGCGAAGTTTAAGGCGGTATTCTGCACGGGCAGTGAACATGCGGTAAGGTTCCTTTGTTCCAAGCGTTACAAGGTCGTCGATAAGAACACCGATATAACCTTCGTCACGGCCAAGAATCAGAGGCTCGTAAGACGGAATCTTTTCAAAGCTGTTGAACCCATTTTCTGTCTGGAAGTTTTTAAGCTTCTCAGAAAGTTCCTTTGTTTCCCGTGCGGAAATTTCCGCAAAGTTCTTAAGGTCTTCTGCATTGAACACAGGCTTTGGCTGGAACTTTCCTTTTTCTCCGCTTGCAGGAGATGAATAGATTTTTGAATCTGCGGCACAAAGGGGACCACAGAGATTCTTGTGTTCGCGGGCATAAAGACCGGCGTTGATTCCGGCAATAAGTCCCTGACCTGCGGCTTCCTCGTAACCTGAAGTTCCGTTTATCTGGCCTGCATCAAAAAGACCTGCGACGCGTTTTGTCTCAAGGCTTGGGAAAAGCTGTGTAGGTTCAACATAGTCGTATTCAACAGCATAACCCGGACGGCTTACAACACAGTTTTCAAAACCGCTCATTGTGCGGAGGAATGCATCCTGAACTTCTTCCGGCAAAGAAGAACTCAAACCGTTAAGGTAGATTTCATCAGTTTCGAGACCTTCCGGTTCAACAAAAAGCTGGTGGCGTTCGCGTTCTGCAAAGCGCATTACCTTGTCTTCAATGGACGGACAATAGCGTGGGCCGATTCCGCTTATCTTTCCTGAATACAATGGAGAGCGTCCGATGTTCTCGCGGATGATTCTGTGGGTTTCAGGATTTGTATATACAAGATGGCATGGAACCATAGGGCGTTCTACTTTTTCCGTGTCAAAGCTGAACGGAATGATTTCTTCGTCGCCTTCGTTAAGTTCAAGTTTTGAAAAATCGATTGTGTGGCGCAGGATTCTTGGAGGTGTTCCTGTCTTAAGGCGGCCAGTCGTAAAGCCAAGACGGTTAAGGCTTTCTGTAAGACCAAAAGCTCCTGTCTCTCCAATGCGGCCGCAAGGAGCATCGTATTCGCCGATGAAAATTCTTCCGCCTAAAAATGTTCCGGTGGTAAGGACTACGGAACGGCATGTAACGATTCTTCCGCGTTCAGTAACAACACCGATTACTTTCTGGCGCATTCCGCTTTTTGCGGCATCGGTTGCATATTCATAGTTGAGGTTGCTTCTTTTTTCTCCAGGAATTGTATTGAGTTCAGCGGCACTGTCGGAATTTTCCGGAAGCGGTGTATCTGACGCAACTGTCAAGACATCAACCACAGTGTCCATGAGGGTACAGAGATTTTCCGTCGTCTCAAGAGTCTTTCGTGCAAGCTGGGAATACAGAAGTTTATCTGCCTGGCTTCTTGGAGCCTGAACTGCAGGGCCACGGCTTTTGTTCAGCATGCGGAACTGGATCATGGACTTGTCGATGAGCTTACCCATTTCTCCACCGAGGGCATCAATTTCGCGGACGATGTTTCCCTTTGCGATTCCACCGATGGAAGGGTTGCAGGACATTCTTCCAATTGAATCTATAGTCTGAGTAATTAGAACAGTTTTCAATCCCATGCGTGCGCAGGCAAGGCTAGCCTCAATACCTGCATGACCGCCGCCACATACGGCAACGTCAAATGAATCATAAAAAGCCATGGCGGAATTATACCGAGATTAAAGGAAAAAAACAATTTTCAAAGGAAAGGGAAAAACGGTTTGAAATATTTATTTTACAAAAGCAACTTTCATATGCTTCTTTTCTTTTACACATTCGAGGAGATAGTAATTGATGATATTTTGATAAGGCATCCCAGTTTCTTCCGCCATCTTCTTAAAATAATCAATCACTTGTTCATCAAGGCGAATTGTTATCTGCTGTTTAAGTTTTTCAGCATAAGGATTTTTTATTGCATTTGAAAAATCATATTCTTCTCTCATTTTAATTTCCCCCATACTGCTTCTTTTCATTTGTCGTTGCTTTTCGAGCTGAGATTATTCTAATTACATCATCGTTTTCACGATAACAATGACAAACAACCAATACTTTTGATTTGTTACTGATTCCTAAAATAATAAATCGGTCTTCCCCGTCAGAATGATCAGGATCTGCAATAAGCAATGCATTGGGATCATAAAAAACAGTTTGAGCTTCCTCAAACGGAACACCATGCTTTATGATGTTTACTTCTGCTTTTTTTGGATCCCATTCAAACCTTATTTCCATAATTATAGTATAATTATAT
>CALELJ010000064.1 GCA_937902445.1 uncultured Treponema sp.
GGTTATCATCCGTATAGACTTTATGAATTCATCGGTGTCCATAAGCTCAAAACCAAGGCTGTAGAAATTCCATAGACGACGCATAAGGAACACGGAATTTATTTCATTCATGATTTCAAGGCCACTTATGCGCTCCAGAGCAATGTCAATTTCTTCCCTGGAAATTTCTTTTTCAAGAAGATTGCTGATTTCAAGAAGAAGCGACTGGCAGGCACGAACTGTATTTTTGTTTTCGCAGACCAGATAGGCGGCCCAAAAACCTGCGTTCTCATAAGTAGTGAAAAAACTTCCCACACTGTAGCAAAGACCAAGGCGTTCTCTCAGCTCAAGAAAAAGCCTGCTGCCCATACTGTCTCCGGCAATGGTATCAAAAATCATCAGCGACAGATAATCTTTGTAGGAAAGAGTCCAGTCAAGGGGGAAAAGGGCAAAAACCTGTTCCTGGCTGAATCTTGCCTTGACGATGGATGTACCGGAACTCCATTCAACCTTATCTTGGAAATGTGCATTTTTATAAAATTCCACGGACTGCTTTTTTTGAGAAAGCTTTTCAAGACGATCCAGGAGAATTGACTCGTCTATTTTTCCGGCTGCGATTACAACAAGTTCTCCATGGACAAAATATTCATCATACCATGATATCATCTGGTCACGGGTAATGGATTCCACATCATCTACTGAACCTGTTATGGTCCTTGAGATATCCTGGTTTGGCCACATACGGCGGGCAATCTCATCCATGGAAGAATCATCAGGATCATCCTCAACGGAATAGATTTCATTTTCCACAACTCCGCGTTCCTTCTCCATTTCATCTTCAGGGAAAATACAGTTTTCTGACAGGTCACAGATTGTATCCAGGGCAATTGAAAAATTTTCTTTCTTTTCCACAGGCACAGAACAATAAACGCTCACATTTTCCCGTTCAGTAAAGGCATTTGTAACTCCACCCATCCTGTCAAAAATACGTGCAATTTCCTTATTGGACTTTGTCTTTGTTCCCTTGAAAAGCATATGCTCAGTGAAATGACTTATTCCGTATTCACCTTCCTTTTCATAACGGCTTCCAGTAGAAAAATAAAATCCGACAGTGGCAACTTTTGAGGATTCGTCACTCTGAGTTATAAGAACAACATTGTTTTTGAGGACCTGCTTATTAATCATGGTAAAAGGATTATAGCATAACGCAAAAATAAAAAAAACCGATCCTGATTTCAATCAGAACCGGTTTCTCAATTATAAATACACCACCATAGAGCCATGGAGGGCGATTGTTAGGTAAACAATGAAACCCGCGAGTTTTGCAAAACAAAACTCGCGAAACACAAAATCACAGGAGGTGATTTTGTGTTTCCATTATTTTGCAGCTTCTACAGCATCGATGTATGAGAGGTTGAGACGTCCCATCTTGTCAACTTCAAGGAGCTTGACAGGAACTACCTGACCTTCCTTAAGAACATCAGTTACCTTCTCTACGCGTGCGCGGGAAAGCTTTGAGATGTGGCAGAGGCCTTCCTTACCTGGGAGGATTTCGATGAATGCACCGAAGTCCATGATACGCTTAACTGTACCTTGGTAGATTGTACCTGGCTCTGGATCTTCACAGATTCCCTTGACTGCTGCCTTTGCCTTGTCAGCAGCTTCGCCTGTCTTACCGTAGATTGTAACAGTTCCGTCGTCATCTGTATTGATTGTGACACCGTACTGCTGGCAGAGAGCCTTAACGTTCTTTCCGCCTGGTCCAATGAGGGCACCAATCTTGTCGATAGGAATCTTGAGGGATTCAATCTTAGGAGCAAACTGGCTGATTGGCTGTGGCTTGTTGATGCACTTTTCCATGATGTCGAGGATGTGGTTGCGTCCGTCCTTAGCCTGAGCAAGAGCCTTCTTCATGATTTCCATAGAAACACCGGCAATCTTGATGTCCATCTGGAAGCCTGTGATACCATCGCGTGTACCTGCTACCTTGAAGTCCATGTCGCCAAGGTGATCTTCTTCACCAAGAATATCAGAAAGAATTGCGTACTTTGTGTACTTTTCATCGCTTGTGATGAGACCCATTGCAATACCAGCAACCATCTTCTTCATTGGAACACCGGCTGCAAGAAGTGAAAGACATCCACCACAAGTTGAAGCCTGTGAAGACGAACCGTTTGATTCCATGATTTCAGAAACAACACGGATTGTGTATGGGAATTCTGCCTTTGAAGGAATCATTGGAGCAAGTGAGCGGCGTGCAAGGTTTCCGTGACCAATTTCACGGCGACCTGTTGTAAGCTTGCCTGTTTCACCTACAGAATATGGAGGGAAGTTGTAGTGAAGGATGAAGTTTTCGCTTCTGTCGCCTTCA
>CALELJ010000065.1 GCA_937902445.1 uncultured Treponema sp.
TGAACACCAACAAGGTACGCCGTCTTGCAGATTCAAAATACAATGAACGCCGCGGCCAGTGCGAGGAAGCACTCAAGATTCTTCAGGACAACGGAATCAAAATCAATGCCCTCTGCCAGCTGACACCTGCACAGTGGGAAGAAAGCAGAAAGTTCATTACAGATGAAATCATAGCAAAGCGTGCCAGACACTGTATCTACGAAAACCAGCGCGTACTTGATGCAGTAGAAGCACTTAAGGCAGGAGACCTTGTAAAGCTTGGCATACTTCTGAATGAAAGCCACAGATCCCTTGACGAGGACTACGAAGTAACGGGAATAGAACTCAACACCCTCGCCTCTTCCGCACAGAAACAGGAAGGCTGCCTTGGCGCACGAATGACCGGAGCCGGATTTGGCGGATGTGCCATCGCCCTGGTCCACAAAGACAAAGTAGATTCTTTCATAGAAAACGTTCAGAAGGAATACACTGATGCAATAGGTTACGCAGCTGGATTCTTCTCATGCGAGTCCGGCAACGGTGTTGCACATTTCAACTGATCTGCACTCAAGAATTTTTCAAGGCACGCAAAGTTTTCCACTTTGCGTGTTTTTTTTCCCCGAACCTGACACACAGGCTTCTTTCATCGGCATACTACAGCTATGAAAATCATAGAAGCCAAAAATCTTTCAAAGAAATACACCAGCTACAAACGCGATGCCAGCGGTATCCTGAAAAGTTTTTTCAAGCGTGAGAAAATTGCCGTGAACGCAGTTGATGACGTAAGCTTCACCATAAACGAAGGAGAGGTCTGCGGAATTCTTGGCCCCAACGGAGCCGGAAAATCAACGACAATAAAAATGCTTTGCGGAGCCCTTTTCCCGACTTCAGGAACAATTGACGTGATGGGATTTTCACCTGCAAAAGACCGCAGAAAGTACGTGGCGCAAATCGGCGCTGTCTTTGGTCAGAAGTCACAGTTGATCTGGGACATACCACCGGCAGACAGCTTCAGGATGAACAAAGCAATCTACGGAATCTCGGACAGAGACTACGAAGAACGTCTCGACCAGCTTGTCCAGCTTCTTGACCTCAAGGAAATCATCTACAAGCCGACAAGGGTACTATCCCTTGGAGAAAGAATGAAATGCGAATTCATCATGGCAATGCTTCACGATCCAAAAATCGTGTTCCTCGACGAACCTACCATCGGACTTGACGTCATCGCAAAGGATACCATCCGCGACTTCATCAAGGCAAAGAACAGAAGCGGAACAACATTCATCCTTACAACCCATGATCTTCAGGATGTGGAACAGCTCGCGCACAGAGTAATCGTCATCAACCACGGAAAGAAAGTCTACGACGACACGCTGCAGGCCTTAAGGTCAAATCTTGAGGATTCAAGCATGACAATCGACAGCATCATAAAAAAAATCTACAAGGGATAGAGATTCAAATAGAGGAGCAAACAATGACAACCACAAAAGGAAAAATCGACTGCACACCGGAAGAACAGGGATTTGATTCCGGAAGAATCGAAGCACTCAACACACACTTTGAACGAAAGATCGCGGAAGGCAAAATCGCCGGAGCATCCTACGTCATCACAAGAAACGGAAAGACCATCGCCAGCGCAGGTGTTGGAAATGCAACATACATCGACGGCGTTGGAGCTATGAGGACCGACACAATCCACAGAATAGCATCAGAAACAAAGACATTCTGTGCCGTTGCCATCTTCAAGCTCATCGAAGACGGGTTCTTCCGTCTTGATACACCTGTTGGAGAAATCCTTCCTCAGATGAACAGGGATCCATATAAGAAAATCACGATCGCACATTTTCTCACACACACATCGGGTCTTGTTCCTGATGGCGGAACTTTTCCCGACGAATATGTAAAGGATGCCTTTGACTGGATCGACATGGCCGACAAAAGGTTCCGTGCAGGAGAAAAGAACATTGACTGGCTTGAGGAATCCCTTCACTGCGGTCTTTACAAACCTGTTGGTGCAGAATGGATGTACTGCAGTTACGGATTCATCATCCTCGGAGAAGTGATCTCAAAAGTTTCAGGCATGAACGCCCATGACTTCATCGTGGAGAAAATCTGCAGACCTCTTGGCATGACGAGCACGTTCTTTGACATGGATGACGAATACGGAAAGCGATTCAACTTTGACGGCTTCGGACACCACGGAACGGCCCCGACGCTTGAAGAAATCAGGAAAGAAAAAGAAGAAGACAAAAACAGCCTGTGGAGCAGGATCCCTAAAACAGGAGGTGGACTCTACTCATGTCCTGAGGATCTGGTGAAATTCGGCAACATGCTTCTTGGAAAAGGCAGTCTTGGTGGAACAAGGATTCTTGGACGCAAGACAGTCGAAGTGATGACAAGCCGTGTTCTTTACAATGTGGCGGACAACTGCTGGGAAGCAGAAAATCCTGACCGCAGATACAGCTACGGCTTTGACATGAGAGTTGGGCCTGGAACAAACCAGACGTTCCACTACACTCCTGGAACTTTCATGCACGAAGGAGCCGGAGCATGCTCCCTGGTAATCGATCCGGTGGAAAACATGTGCGCTTCATGGTTCGTTCCGTTCGCAAAGGAAGGATGGTTTTCAGACTGCCTCTGGTCTGTATCAAACGTTATCTGGTCGGGATTGAAATAATTGAACATAATCAACCGCATAAACACTCAAGCAAAGATTCTCAGGGAAGTCGCTTTCGTGACATACAAGGAATGGGCCGCATACAGAACCCATTCCATGGTCTCGATTTTTGTCGGTCCCGTGTACTTCATAGTCCAGTATTTCATCTGGAAGGCTGTCTACTCCGGAAACGCCGGCTCCACCATCTACGGAATGGATTTCAGTTCCATGGTGCGCTATTACGGAGCGGTGACTCTCCTTGGCTATCTGACAATGGACTTTGCCGACTGGAACCTGAACATGCTTGTAAAATCAGGCAAGTACCTGACCTTTGCCCTGAGACCTCTGAACCACCGCTTCTTTGCCCTGTCGCAGAAAGTCGGCCACAGAATTCTAGGCTTCACGATTGAATTCATACCGTGTCTGTTGATTTTCATATTCATCTTCAAGGTGAACATGACACCAGGGTTTCCGTTGTGGACACTGGTTTCCGTGGTACTGGCTTTTCTCATGCAGTTCTACTTCAACTACTTTCTGGGACTCCTGAGTTTTTTTCTGACGGACACGCAGGGAATAAGATGGGCCTTCAATTTTCTCGCCCAGTTTTTTTCCGGAACAATAATCCCGCTGGTTTTCCTTCCGTCGTGGATGCAGAAGATCCAGTTTTTTCTTCCGTTCCAGTACATCTCCTATGTACCCGTCCGCGTCTTCACAGGAAGCTACGAACTGAACGGAATAGATTTTTCCATTCCACAGACGGTGGGAATTCAGGCCGTGGCAGTTCTTGCAGTCTTCCTGCTGAACATCACGACCGGGAAAATGGCAATGAGAAGATTCACGGCAGCAGGTGCATGAAATGAAATACGGCGCAGTCATGGAAGTAAAGATGAACAGATTCAGGACATACGGAACAATATACAGGGAATGCTTACGGTCTTCCTTAAGACAAGCTTCGGCATACAAGACAAATTTCATAATCTCGCTTTTTGTGAATTTTCTGGGCTACATAGGATTTCCGGTAGTGACGGCCTTGATCTACAAAAGCGGAGCAGGATTCCCCGGATGGAATTTTCATGAGGTCATTTTCATTCAGTCGCTGTTTCTCGTGTCAAACGGAATGAACGGAATTTTTTTCTCCAATGTAATCTGGCAGACCATGGATCACATCCGCGAGGGAAATTTTGAGATAGTTCTATTGAAACCAGTCTCTCCATTGTTTTTCCTGGTGTCCAGGTCCTTTAATCTTGACAGTCTGGGCGGAATGACCGGAGGGCTTGTCTTGTGCTTTCTGACGCTTCCACACCTGCAGGGAATCACAGCAGCCTCGACATTCATGTTCCTCCTTATGTTCTCAGGCGGACTTGCGGTTCAAAGCGGATTTTCACTGCTCATGGCGGCGACATCCTTCATATGGGTAGGAAACTCACGCCTCCACGAGATATTTGAAAGCGTCGCAAGTTTTGGACGCTATCCTGTTTCAATTTTCCCACAGGCAGTAAGGATTTTTTCCACCTTCATCATTCCAGTGGGAATGATCGCATTCTATCCGGCAAGCATACTTCTCGGCAAATCAAGTTTCCTTTTCCTGTCTGCTCTGATTCCATGCATCGCCTTCTTTCTTGTCTCGAAGACAATATATAACAGGATGATAAAACTTTACGAAGGTGTCGGCGGATGATTTCCGGCACAAGCGGTGTAAAGGGAACGTGCTTGTCACGAC
>CALELJ010000066.1 GCA_937902445.1 uncultured Treponema sp.
TTCAGTTTTCTTCCGCCTGCCGTTGTTTTCTGCTGGTGTCTCGTGAATTTTTTTTCATGCCTTTCAGCTTCCGTATTTTCTGCGATTACAAGTTTGTCGAATCCATCGGGAATGTTTGAGATCTTATCCGAACCAAAAACGTGGACCCTTCCTTCAGGACGCTGTTCAAAAGGAATTTCCTCAAGATAATGGTTTATCTCAGATGTTGCGCATGGGCAGTTTGCCAGTGGAATGATGTCGTTGCTTCTTTTCCCCATGAGACCACCGTTGTGAAACTGGAATCTTGATCTGTATCCCTTGTCGTCTCCGTGGATTATTTCAATTTCCGGAACCTCAACACCTTCATGGACGAAGGCATCAAGAAGAATGTTCTTTCTAAGTTCCCTTTGATATGCGGCGTCAATATGCTGCATGTTGCATCCGCCACAGGTTCCAAAAAGAGGGCAGAAAGGCATAACCCTGTGAGGTGAACTTTCAAGAACTTTTACTATTGAACAGTTGCAGTAGTCACGCTGTTCATTTGTGATCTCAACTTCCAGCTTTTCCCCTGGAATAGCAAAAGGAATGAAAACTTTTTTCCCGTTGAGTGTGCCGATGCAGTCTCCGCCTGCAACCATTTTTTCCGCTGTTATGATTTCTGACATATGGGAATTATACAGATTGAAGGGGTTTAATGCCATATGCTTTCGTTTTCGGTGGATTTTATATTTGACTCCCAAAATCCAGATACCTGATGTATAATTTAAATATGAAATACGAAAATTATGAACTTGAAATGTCGGACGGAAACAAGAACTTCATCCACCAGTGGTCCTGTGATGAAAAAGCGGAATTTGTGATTGTCTTCAGTCACGGCATGGCGGAACATGGTCTTAGATATGAAGAATTTGCGTCCTATGTCTGTGAGAACAATGGTGTGCTCATAGTGGAAGATCATCGCGGACACGGAAAAACTGCCGCACTGAATGGAGTTCAGCTTGGGTGGATATGTGACAAGGGTGGATTTGTAAGGTGTGCGGAAGACATTTACGAAGAGATTGTCTACGCCAGGAAGAAATATCCTGGAACAAAAGTTATTCTTGCTTCCCACAGCTTCGGTTCATTCGTCGCACAGTATGTAATTGAAAACCATGGAAAAGAAATAGACAAGGCCATCCTCATGGGAACCGCAGGCCCCAGGAACCTGCTTGTCCGTGGCGGTTTTATGGTGGCGTCTGTGATCAGGGCAGTAAAGGGCTCCAGGTATGTCAGTCCCTTGATCAACAAATTGTCTTTCGGTTCGTACAATGAAAAGTATAAAAACCCAAGGACACAGTTTGACTGGCTGTCATCGGATCCTTCGACGGTAGACCTTTATATGATGGACAAGATGTGCGGCTACGACTGTTCATGCGGATTCATGTACGATCTTTTGTGTGGTTTCCTCAACATTCACAGCAAGGCCGGCCTGCGAAAAGTTCCAGCTGACCTTCCTGTTTTTATCTGCTGCGGAAAAGACGATCCTGTGGGAACATACGGAAAGACTGTAAAAAAACTTGCCGACGCATACAGAAGAAACGGAGTCAAGGACGTTACTTTAAAAATATACGACGGCATGCGCCATGAATTGCTCAATGACAGATGCCGTTATGAAGTGATCGAGGAACTTTTGAAGTTCATTAAGAACTAGGCTTTTGCTTTTGTTGATTTCTTCTGTTTTTTCTTAAGCTGAATTCCAAGGTCCACAAGAACTTTTCTTACTGCGTAGTCAAGTTCAGTTCTCTGTGGATTCATTGGAAGCACGAAATTGCGGCAGATTGCCCAGGTGCGCTTGTAAAGTTCAGCAGGAGGAACCAGCTTCTTTTCCTTTTCCCAGTCAGTAAGCTGTTCAACAAAATCCCGTAGAATATAAAAAAGCCTCTCACCAAGCTTGCTTTCCGGTTTTGCGGCAACAAGCTCGTCAAGTTTTCTAAGGCTTTCCATGTACCTGCTGGTGAAATCTTTGTTTTCAAGAATCAGTTCCGTTGCGGCCGGCTGCAGATAGACGTAAAGGTCTGTGTCCAGGGCAGCTGAAACTATGTCGTATGAATGACCGCTGTTGATGATCTTGAGAAGTTCTTCGGTAAGTCGGGAAGGTGACACTGGTGAAAGAAGGTCGGAACTTTCCCGGATCTTTTTCTTGAGTTTTCTAGGGAGTTTGCAGCCGGTCGTTGCACTGTATTTTACGGCACGAAGCATTCTGACCGGGTCCTCGATGAAAATCCTGTCCAGAGGAATCACTGGCTTGATGACACCTTTCTTAATGTCCTCGATTCCATTCACATAATCGATGACCTGCTGCTTAAGTGGATCATAATAAAGTGCATTGAGTGAAAAATCCCTTCGCATTACATCTTCATCCATGCTTCCAAAGGCATTGCCTACGGAACCGTCACAGATGGATCTGAAAGTGCTTACCTCAAAAATCTTGTCGCCAAAGAAAATATGGACAAGACGGAACCTTTTTCCGATGATTCTTGAGTTTCTGAAAATTTTCTTGATTCTGCTTGGAGTTGCGTCTGTGACAATGTCAAAGTCCTTTGGCTTTCTGTGCCCGATAAGATCACGTACGGCTCCACCAACAATGTATGAATCGAACCCATTGTCCTTAAGCATGTTTATTATGTAAATTGCATCTCTGTCAATTGAGTCAAGGGGAATTTTATGTTCTTCTTTTGTATATATGACAGCTTTCTTTACTGGACGCCCCTTTGCATCCGTTCCATATCGAATTAACACAATGGGCGTATTTTATTTATTTACGGTGATTTTGTCTATAATGATGCTTACTTCTTCAATGAGAATTCCAGTATATTTTTCAATGTTCTCAATGACGTACTGCTGCAGGCTGTGGATTTCTCCAGTAAGCTGGCGGCCAAAAGGAACGTCGATGGTAACGATGAGTCTGTAGCCTCTGGAATCTGTCTTAATTGAAAGTTTCTTTATGCGGATCTCAGGTGAAAATTCGCTTACGCAGTGCATGGCCATCTGGCTTAATGCGGCTTCCGATATTTCAATGCGTCCTTTTTTGCTGAACTCAGGTGTTACGATGGATTTTTCAAGAACAGATTGTTTTTTCTTTAAGAATTTAAATGAACTTTTGACGGCAAGATCCTTGATGGAATCATGGAAAATCTGCGAATAGCTTTTCTTTACTTCAATGGCCGGAACAGGAATTACGTGCTTTCCCTCAATCTGACGGCTTCTGATGGCCTTTTCGATTTCCTCACGGTTTGCGATGTCCTCAATCTTGATGATTTTTGACGGAAGGGGAATCTGCAGCCTGGAAGTAATCTTCTGTGCCATTTTCTCACTTGTTCCGATTATGAGGAGTTTCTTGATTTTATTGGTCTGAAGGGCCTTTGCAACCTGATCCCTGTGCTGTTTGTCGTCAAAAAGGGCAATGCGTACGGCACCCATGTATGTTTTCTCGTGCTTGGCGGTACGGCCTGCAAGAATCTTGTCGTTCTGAATGAGAAGTCCGTCATCTATGATTGCATCAATGCCATGTTTCTGCGCAAGAAGTTTAGCACGGAAACTTTTTCCAGTTCCGCTTTCTCCAACAAGAGCAAAAACAGTCAGGCCATGATTTGTAAGTCGAGAAAAAATATTCATGACTTTAATTATATTACAGTTTTTTAATTATTGCAAAAGTTCGCCGCAAAAATCGCAGGGAGCTGTTATTTCCAGTGGCAGTCCAAGGTCGTTTTGTGGAAATTTAAGTTTCCATGCGTGAAGATAGAACATTTTGTCCTTCAGTTTTGTTCCGCCATAGGCAGTGTCCCCTAAAAGCGGATGTCCGTGATGTGATGACTGGGCGCGGATCTGGTGCTTGCGGCCTGTTTCGATGGAAAATTCAACAAGATTTGCCCTGATACCTGAAATTTCAGTTTCTCCAAGAAATTTTGCGGTGGTGATTGCTTTCTTTTCACCGGTAGTGGAAATTTTCACAGTGGAATAGCCGGAACCATTTTCATCCGGAACAGTGAGAAAGTCTTCGTATCTTTCCGTTTTTCTGCCGTAGTTTCCTTCTGTAATTCCAAGATAGGTTTTCGAGAGATTATGGTCCTGCATGTTTGTTGAAAACCACTTTGCGCCTTCAAGACTCTGTGAGAAAACGACGATTCCGCTTGTGAACCTGTCTATGCGGTGCAGGGGACCCGGTCTGAATGATAACGAATTGTTTTTGTTGCTAAAATATTCCTCTTCGACCAGCTGGCTGAGGCAGATTTTGCTTTCTTTTGACGGCTGTACATTGATGCCTGAAGGTTTGTTGAGGATAAGAAAGTGCCGGTTCCGGAAAATCGTGATGCTGTTTAAATCCAGGGAATTCCTGTC
>CALELJ010000067.1 GCA_937902445.1 uncultured Treponema sp.
TTCCAAAAAGTGCATAGAAATTACGTGGATCCTTATCCAATGCTTTCTCAAAGAATGGAAGTCCCTTTTCAAAAGTCTTAAGCTTTCTATGACAGTTTCCAATGGAAGTAAGAACACGGATATCGACATGTTCCGGATTGATTTCAAACATTTTTGTCCAGTAGAAGAGGGCATCCTTGTATTCCTTGAAATCATAATGGAGATGTCCAAGACCAATGAGCGCATAGGCATTGTTTTCTTCCATCTCAAGAACACGAAGGTAAAGTGTCTTTGATTTCTTGAAGTCACGGATCTTGCGGTATGCATCTGCCACACGGGTAAGGACCGTAATGTTTCTGTCATCATGGATAAGATACTGTTCCCAGATTTCAATGGCCTTGTGGTACTGGTTTATGGCCTTGTAGCAGTCGGCAAGTCCAAAAAGCGCATAATTATTGCCCGGATGGAACGAAAGGCATTTTGAGTAATATTCGATGGCTTCCTTGAAGTGAAGTCTTTTTCTCTCGCTGTCACCAAGACCTACGAGAGCATAGTTGTTGTTTTCCTCAAGGCTAAGAATCTTTTTGAAGGCGTCGACAGCTTCATCCGTATGGTTTTCCTTAAGAAGCTGGTATCCTCTTTTTGAAAGATCACTGATTTCTGAACTTGAATCATCTGTCTTTGGTACTACGAATTCCTGTTCTGCAGATTCTCCAAATACTTCGTTTTTTGAAATGTCAGACATTTTTTTACTCACTCCTGATCATACATTTTTCAGCATCAAGGAAACTGTTTGCGACAATTTCTCTATAAGCGGTTCACTCTTCCTTTTATTGTGAGCAAGAAGATATAATTTCAAGGCTTTTAAATACAAGTTTTTCTCTGCGTATCTGTCACCAACGCGTGTAAGACCATCAGAGTAACCGGTTGTAATAAAGATTCTTTCAGCCATCTCGAACTTTCCCTCGTTGAACAGCGTATTAGCTTTTCTGTTGAGGGCAACTTTCTGCTGATCGGAAAGACCTTGAACAGGTGCATCAGTTACTTTTATAAATCTGTATTCATCCTGTTTACTTTCAATCTGTATTTTTAAATCTTCTCTCATCGTCAAGAACTATGTTAACATCACTTTTGGATTTGTCAAGAAAATAATTGAACAGACTGTAATTATCTCAATTATCTTTAATCTCACAGCCGGAACTTCCTGACCTGTCCTTTGAGTAGGCATAGAAATTCACGATGGATCTTCCGTAAACTCTTTTGTCGACAAGTTCAAGATTTCCGATCCGGTCAGGAAGAGCATCTTCCTCAGGGTAGTGGATGAGAAGCTTTCCATCTTCATTCAGAAGTTCCCTTTTGCCTGCGGTTTCAATCAGTTCTTTTCTGAATTTATAGGGAAAAGGAGGATCCATGAAAATAAAATCGTATTTTCCCTTGCATCTTTTTAGAAAAAGTTCCACGGCCATGAAGTGGCATTTAATCCTCACGCCGACTTCTTCAGCCATCTTTACGTTTGAAAAAACAATTTTTGCTTTCGATTTGTCCATTTCACAAAGGGAAACATCGGTTGCACCATGTGAAACGGCTTCCAGGGCAATTGTTCCGGAACCGGAAAACAAATCAAGAAAGGATCTGCCTTCAAGGACCGGATCAAGAATAGCAAACACAGACTCTCTCATTTTGTCCATTGCCGGACGTATGGCCATCTTGCCATAGGGAGTCTGTGTCACTCTGCCTTTAAGTTTTCCGCCTGTAATTCTCATACTATTTGCGGGAAGTATTCAAAGCCCAGAACGAATCATCACGCTGGAGCCTCTTGTTGTTCTTTGCGTAATCGAATGCAGTCATTCCCTTGTCATTTACAGTCTCAGGATCAGCACCTGCATCAAGAAGCTGCTGGATTACTTCCGTAGAAGAACAGTACTGTGCAGCATACATAAGAGGTGTCTGTCCCTTCCAGAGTCTGTTGAGCGGTACGTTCATATCGAGGAAAAGCTTTACCTTTGCTGTACGAACATGGCTTGAACCTGTGTTTCCCGTAATGGAGAAAATGAATGCCCTGAAAACTTCATCCTCAGATGCCGTGCGGTTCTTGAGGAGGGCAGAGATGATCTCAGGATTCTTTGAATAATCAGCAGCCATGAGAAGAGGTGTCGCATTGAACTTGTTTCTTGTACGGATGTAGGCACCTTTTTCAATAAGCATGTTCACAACGTTAAGGTTGTTCTGGTAACGGCAGGCATACATGAGGGCAGACCATCCGTCCTTGTCGCGAAGGTTTACGTCGGCACCACTTGCAAGCAGTGTGCGTACATCCCAGTCATTTCCAGACTTGGCAGCCTTCATGAGAAGGGTTACACCATTTTTGTCGGCAAGATTTGGATTCTCGATGGTGACCATCTTCTTTTCTTCAGTCTTTTCTGCTGTTTCCTCAGCATAATCATAAAGGAAAGCACTGGCATAGGTTTCCACTTCCTTTTTCTTAAGGTCCTGGGCAACAGTTTCCTGTGGTGTCACAAGGTTTTCAACAACCGGCTCGTCAACAACAGAACTGTCTGAAACTGCTTCTGGGGTGCTCTCAGGAATTTCAGCTACGGCAGGAACGCTTTCAACTTCAGCAGCTGGTGCGGCAACTTCTGTTTCTGGCCTGTAAGTCATGGCCTCAAGTTCCTCAGCTTCCTTCTTCAATTCAGCCTCAACTGCAGCAATGTCATCTACTGCAGGAGCAGGGGCTGACTCAATGGCAGCGTTCTTGTCTGGATCTTCGGCAAATTCGCTAAGCTTTGCATAGATATCGCCGTTGGAATTCATTTTTGCATAGTGGAATGAGTTCAGTCCGGAATTATCCTTCTGGAGGATTCTTTTTCTCTTTTTTCCGCTTGTAAGTGCATCAGTCTTGACAATCAGTTCAACAACATCAGGGTAGGAAGAATACTGGGCTGCATACATCAATGGAGTTTTTCCATCTTTTGTCTTGGATTCGATGTCAGATTCGTAGGAAATACACATCTTGATGATGTCGAATTCTCTGTTGCTCTTAAGGCACAGCTGGAGAAAAGTTTCCTTGCTGTCGAAATATTTCTTGTAGAATAGAGATTTTTCCTTTGAATATGAGTTTTTAATCTCACTTACAGTACCAGTTGATGCAAGCTTTTCGTAATCAAGTGGTGTTTTTTTAGCTGTCAGCGGCATAAGCACGGACAGGGCAATAAAACTGAACAAAATATGTTTTTTCATAACAAACAGTATAAGTGAGAAAAATAAAAAAAACAAGAAAAATCAAAGGCGGAACAATGCATTGGACAGTGCATTGTTTTCAATAATATGCTTTGACTTTTGTCCGCTCTCATGATAAAATTCGAAAAATTTTTGTAGACTATTTTTTTTAAAATTGGCTGCAGAATAAAACTAATGAAGGAAAACAAAACTATGGAATTCGGACACTTTGATGACCAGAACAGGGAATTTGTAATCACAAATCCTGCAACACCTTGGCCTTGGATCAACTACCTTGGCAACGAAGACTTCTTCTCGCTCATTTCTAACACAGCGGGTGGTTACTCATTCTACAAGGACGCTAAGTTCCGCCGCATTACACGTTACCGCTACAACGGCGTGCCAATGGACAACGGTGGACGCTATTTCTATATCAACGACAACGGAACAGTTTGGAATCCTGGATGGAAGCCATGCAAGACTGAACTTGACAGCTACGAATGCCGCCACGGTATGAACTATACACGCATCACAGGAAGCAAGAACGGAATCGAAGCTTCGGTTCTTTTCTTTGTTCCTCTCAAGACATGGGCAGAAGTTCAGAAGGTGACACTCAAGAACACAACAAACGCAACAAAGAAGATCAAGCTCTTCTCATTTGCTGAATGGTGTCTCTGGAACGCTGCAACAGATATGGAAAACTTCCAGCGCAACTGGTCGACTGGTGAAGTTGAAATCGACGGTTCTACAATTTACCACAAGACTGAATACAAGGAACGCCGCAACCACTACGCTTATTATTCTCTTACAAACGCAAAGATCGACGGATACGACACAGACCGCGAATCATTCATCGGTCTCTACAACGAATTCGCAGATCCACAGTGCGTAATGGCAGGAAAGCCAAGCAACTCACTTGCACACGGTTGGTCTCCAATCGCTTCTCACTATGTTGAAGTTGAACTCAAGGCCGGCGAAAGCAAGGACTACATCTTTGTTCTCGGTTATGTTGAAAACGCACAGGAAGAAAAGTTCTCTGAAGCTGACATCCAGCGCAAGAAGAACGGAACTCTCATTTCTTCACAGGACAGCGATGTTACTCTCGTAAACAAGGCAAAGGCTGAAGCTATCATCAAGAAGTTCTCTACTGTAGAAGCTGTAGATGCTGCATACAACGAACTCCGCTCAATGTGGGATGCTCTCCTTGACAAATATGTTGTTAAGAGCGACGACGAAAAGCTCAACCGCATGGTAAACATCTGGAGCCAGTACCAGTGTATGATTACATTCAACTTCTCACGCTCAGCTTCATTCTTTGAAAGCGGTGTAGGTCGTGGAATGGGATTCCGTGATTCAAACCAGGACCTTGTTGGATTCGTTCATCAGGTTCCTTCACGCGCACGCGAAAGAATCATCGACATTGCTTCTACTCAGTTCCCGGACGGTGGATGCTATCACCAGTATCAGCCACTTACAAAGCACGGAAACAACGACATCGGCGGTGGATTCAACGACGATCCATGCTGGCTCATTTTCGGTACAGTTGCTTATGTTAAGGAAACAGGTGACTTCTCAATCCTCGATGAACCTGTTCCATTTGACAACAAGGCCGGAACAGAAGTTTCCCTCATGGAACACCTTAAGATTTCTTTCAACCACGTTGTAGAAAACCTCGGTCCACACATGCTTCCACTTATCGGACGCGCTGACTGGAACGACTGTCTCAACCTCAACTGTTTCTCTTGGGATCCAAACGAATCATTCCAGACAACAGAAAACAACTCAGAAGGCTCTAAGGCTGAATCCCTCATGATCGCAGGTCTCTTTGTTGTTACAGGTAAGGACTACATCGAACTTTGTAAGCAGGTTGGAAAGGACGAGGAAGCTGCCCGCGCACAGAAGTGTGTTGATTCAATGATCGAAGCTGTAAAGAAGCACGGTTGGGACGGCGAATGGTACCTCCGCGCATACGACTTCTACGGAAACAAAATCGGTTCAAACGAATGTGAAGAAGGAAAAATCTTCATCGAATCACAGGGCTTCTGTACAATGGCTGGAATCGGTCTTGAAGACGGAATGGTAGACAAGGCAATCGACTCTTGTAAGAAGTACCTTGACTGCGAACATGGTATGGTTCTCAACAACCCTGCATATACAAAGTACCACGTAGAAATGGGTGAAATCTCTTCTTATCCAGCAGGATACAAAGAGAACGCAGGTATCTTCTGCCACAACAACCCATGGGTAATCATCGGTGAAACAGTTGCAGGCCGCGGTAACGATGCATGGGAACTCTTCCGCAAGATTTCTCCAATGTACCTCAAGGACCAGCAGCTCCACAAGGTTGAACCATATGTAAACTGCCAGATGGTTGCAGGTAAGGATGCAGCAAAGCCTGGTGAAGGTAAGAACTCTTGGCTCACAGGTACAGCTGCATGGATGTGGCTCACAGTAAGCCAGCACCTTCTTGGTATCAAGCCTTCATACAAGGGTATCGTGATTGATCCATGTCTCCCAACAGACGTTAAGGGTTACAAGGTTACACGTAAGTTCCGTGATGCTACATACAACATCGAAATCGTAAACAACGGTTCTCAGAAGGGAATCAAGGAACTTTACATCAACGGTGCAAAGGCAGACGGAAATCTTGTTCCAATGGCTAAGGCCGGCGAAACAGTTGAAGTAAAGGCTGTAATGTAATTGATTTTACAATAGCTATATAAAGCTTGAATCCCGGTTGGGGCAGTGAAGTGATTCATTGTTCCATCCGGGATTTTTTTATTAATTTTGATTTTTTTTACTTTTTTTTGATTTTGCTATTGACTCTTTTTGTCATAAAGTATATAGTCTTAAACATCAGCAACGCGAAAGCGAAGTTGATAAAAACAAGCCGCTGTAGCTCAGCTGGTAGAGCGCGTGATTTGTAATCTCGAGGTCCTGGGTCCGAATCCCTGCGGCGGCTTATCCCAATAAGGGAATGGGGAGTTTCCCGAGTGGTCAAAGGGGGCAGACTGTAAATCTGTTGGTTTTCCTTCGTAGGTCCGAATCCTACACTCCCCAAGACTTAGACTTCTGTTTAACACAGAAGTTTTTTTGTTTTAAAGCAATCGTTCAAACCCTTCCTTTGTTTCAACTTTCTCTCATGTTAAAATTTTTAAATTTATTTAATTTATTTCCGTTGCAAACTGTGGTATAATTAATTCATTGTAAAAATATTAATTAGCAGGAGCAATATATGCCTATTTCAGCATTTATAAAAGAAACAATGACAAGTAAGGGTGCCGGTGTCATCCGAAAGATGTTTGAAGAAGGAATCAAGCTTAAAGCCCAGTATGGCAATGACAAGGTATTTGATTTCAGCATCGGAAATCCTGATCTTGAGCCACCGGAGGCTATAAAAAAATCATTGGAAAAACAGGTTGCTTCCTGTCGTGAGAAAAATTTCCATGGATATATGCCAAACGCAGGTTTCCAGTTCTGTCGTGATGCAATGGCAGAAAAGACAAGCCTTGAGCAGGGTGTAAAAGTTACTGGTGATTGTGTAGTGATGGCTGTAGGTGCAGCTGGTGCCCTCAATGCTCTTTTCAAGGCCATCCTCAATGAAGGTGACAATGTTGTTGTTCCATCTCCATATTTTACGGAATACAAACACTATGTACGTAACCATGGCGGAACTCTTGTTGAAGTAAATACTAAACCTGACTTCAGCCTTGATGTTGAGGCTATAAAATCAGCTCTCAATGAAAAGACAGCGGCAGTTCTTATCAACAGTCCCAACAATCCTACAGGGCGCGTATACACAAAGGCCGAAATTGAAGCCCTTGCAAAAGTTCTTGAGGAACACGCAGCAAAATGCGGAAGAAAGCCATATCTCATCTGTGATGAACCATATCGTGCCATTGTCTACGACGGAAAGGAAGTTCCAGGTGCATTCCCGATCTATGACAGCTCAATTGTCGTCACTTCATTTGCTAAAAACCTCAGCCTTCCAGGTGAGCGCATAGGCTATATCTGCGTAAATCCTGCATGTCCTGACAAGAATGACGTCGTTGCAGCATGTATTTTCACAACCCGCGTTCTTGGCTATGTAAATGCTCCTGCCATCTTCCAGAGGGTTGTGGCTGAAACATGGAATGCGGAAGTTGACTACAGTCTTTATGAAAAACGCCGCAACATGGTAATGGAAGTTCTTGATGCAGCCGGAATCGAACACATTGTTCCGGAAGGTGCTTTCTACATGTGGTGCAAGGCTCCGGAATGCTTCAATGGCGATGACATGGCCTTCTGTGATTACCTGAAGAAATATCTCATTCTTACAGCTCCTGGAAGTGGTTTTGGCGGAAAAGGATGGATCAGAATGGCATACTGCGTAAGCGCAGATTCAATAAGAAACTCAAAAGAAGCCTTTGTAAAAGCAATGGCTGACTTGAACAAATAAATCGGAGACAAGGAGTCATTCTATGAAAATTTTAATGGTTACTGCAGAGACAGTTCCTTTTGCAAAGACAGGCGGTCTTGCGGATATGGTAAGTGCTCTCGCAATTCAGCTTTCAAAAATGGGTCATGATGTCAAAATCGTCATGCCCCGATACTACAAGATTGACAGAAGCAAGTTGACTCACCTTGAAGGACCAATGGCCATAGCTGCAGGTCAGGTAGAAACATGGTCTGCGGTTTATACGACAACCATGCCGGGCTGTGATTCACTTCCGGTTTATTTTATTGACCACGAGCAGTGCTTTGGACGCGATGGTGTTTATGGAGTTCCGTCTGAAACAGACTTCCATGACAACCCATACCGTTTTGCAGTCCTCAATCACGGTGCCTTCCAGCTATGCCGCAAATTGAACTGGTATCCTGACGTTATCCATTGCCATGACTGGTCAGCATGTCTTGCACCTGCAATCCTCAAGCATGTATGCCGCTACTGTGGATTTGAAAAGACTGCATCTGTTCTTACAATCCACAACCAGGGATATCAGGGACAGTATTCAAAGGAATCCTTCAATTCCCTTGGTGTTGACTGGGGTCTGTACTATGGAGCTGGATTTGAGCACAATGGCGGAATCAACTTCCTTCAGGCCGGTGTATCATCTTCAGACATGATTACAACTGTTTCTCCAACATATGCTAAAGAAATTCAGACTCCGGACGGCGGCTTTGGAATGGATGGACTTTTAAGAGTCCGCAAGGATGTCATCAAGGGTATTTTGAATGGGGCTGACCTTAAGGAATGGAATCCTGAAATCGACAAAAAGATTCCGGCAAACTATTCCGCAAAGAACATGAAAGGTAAGGCAGTCTGCAAGGAAGAACTCCAGAAGAAAATGGGGCTCGAAGTAAATCCTGACATTCCGGTAATCGGTATTGTTACACGTCTTAATCAGACAAGCGCACCTGAAGACGAAAGCGCTGCAGGACAACAAGCGTGCGACAGCAAGAGAGGGCGGCGAGCCGATTAAGGGCGAGGAGGGCTCGATGATGTCGGCAATTCGCGCTGTCGTCGGGAAGTATGAGATTGTCGAGGGCCCT
>CALELJ010000068.1 GCA_937902445.1 uncultured Treponema sp.
GATGAACTGAGGATCAAGGTTGACCGTATGATTTTTGATCCGATGACACCCGAAGAAAGAGAAAAGCATGGAGTTGTGACCAACAATCCAGAAAACAATCCGCCAGTTCCTGCACCGGAAGAAAATCCTTTTGAAACCGCTGCTGCAATTCCTGTTCAGGAAAGAACTGATTATGAAAAGGAATCGGATGACTGGGCTTCAACAGTGGCTGAAGATTTTGGATTGAATTACATATTTTAGGGAAAGATGAATGGATTAAAAAGAATTGCTGAAGGACTGTGGCAAAGTGTCCTTAAATACACTGTTACATATCTATCTTTTGGATGCCGGTTTCTTCAGCGACATTTTACGTGGGTATCAGTAATTGTCATCTGGTTTTTCGGCTGCTGTCTGATTTGTTTTAATGCGTGGCGTAACAAGTTCAGGTATTACAGCTGGAAGAACTGGAGAAATGAGGCTGCCACAAAATGCTTCGTGTTTTTAATTATTTTGATTTTAATAAAGTTTTTGATTGGAGGATTTTTTAGATGAATGAAATACCAGTAACAATAAATGTATCTGTCGAAGATGTTCTTTTGGTTTCGGAGTTGTTGGACAGCGACGGACCAGCAGATGTCAAGAAGTTTGCTTCAAAATTTCTTGATAGCGTAAAGAGTTCATCTGAGCAGCTTAGCGAGGTCATTTGTGCAGTGAATGGAGCTAATCCTTACTGCATGGAGAAAATACAAATCTAGGAGGCTACTTTTTGAAAAGTTTCAAATCGTACCAGCACCTTCGTCTTATTACTTCAGAGGGTATGATTGCAAACGGGGATTACATTCTTGACGGAATTACGATCCGAACAAAACAGGGTTATCTGTGTGATTCACTGGATGAAGAAAAGAACATTCTTCCTGCAGTAGAAACTCATGACGGAAGCCATATTGAGCATTGGAAAGATGGAGAACTCCATTGTGAAAATGCACCTGCAGTTATAGACATTCTTGAGAATTATGAAGAGTGGTGGTTGAACGGAAGACATGTTCTTCCAAAAGAATCATGAAAAGGAGGAATTGAATCATGATGTCAAAAGCCCAGCATGAAGAGCTTACAAAGAAATTATGGAACAATGAACTTTACTGCAAGTCAAGATCGGCTCATAAGGTTTATCAGTTCATGCAGTTTACGGATGCGGAAAACAATCCGCTTGAAGGTCAGCAGGTAAGAAGGGAAGATGAAAAACTTCGACCTATGGGATCTCCTGGTTTTGATGAAAGTACGGCAAGAATTGTAATTTACAATTTCAAAGATGGCGTTCTTCATTCAACAGATGATGAACCGGCAGTTCAGTATCCTGGTCATTGGGAATATTGGAAAAATGGTGTCATTGAAAAAATCTTTGCAGATGGTGGCGATACAGAGGAATATTGGGAAAACGGTGTTCCGGTAAGAATCGAAACTAATCTTGCTGTAAGACGTACAAAAGATAAGCAGTAATTTTCGAGGGGTATTCTAATGAATGAAAATCAGACAGAAGAAGAACTCGAA
>CALELJ010000069.1 GCA_937902445.1 uncultured Treponema sp.
GACGCCGCTGTCTACTGGAGCCGTGTATTTGCAATAGCAGGATGCCACAGGTCTATGGCACTTCCAGCAGACTTCTCGGTATTTTACGATTTCATCAGGATTCTGCTGACCGCGCATTAAACTTCCACCTGAATTCTTGTTCCTGCAGAAACAGACTGCTGAACGTAGATTGATGTAAGTGAACGGTAAGGGTTTTTGAATTCAGAAATCTGCTGTCTCAGGTTTGTCATGTGTACCTTAAGAAGCTTTCTGTTTTTTTCATTCTGTGCAAGAACCTGTGACTGGAGCTTTTCCAGATCCGACTGAATTCTTGTGATTGGTACGGCATCAGCAGGATTGTATGTTGCGGCCCTTGATCTGTTGTAAAGATCCTGCATTGGAAGTATTACTTTCTGAAGGGAACCGATATTTGCAACAATTTCAGTTTCAAGCTCGCTGTGTGCAAGAAGTGCTTCCGCGTCTTCCTCAGAAATTTTGCTTTCCTGTGCCTCAAGAACCCTAAGGTATTCCTGGAATTTTGTTCGCTGCTGCTCAAGCAATGAGCGGAATCTTTTTAGGATGAGGATTCTTTCGTCCAGTTCCGCCTGTGTTAATTTCTGTTCCATATTATTTCCTCCGTAACTTTTCGTCTTCTAGCCTTGGATGCTGAAAGATGGAGTTGCACCTGGTATTGCTGTCTGTGAATTTGCAGTGCTGTTGGAAGCTGTAATCCATGATTCCCGCAACTGGGACATCATGTTGTGGACAAAATCAAGTTTCTCTTTCTTGTGGTCCATTGTAGCTTCAAGAATCTGCCTGTTGAAATATACATAGAGGGACATGAGGTTTTTTGCGATTTCACCACCCTTGTCCATATCGAGGCTTACCTCCAGTTCTGTAAGTATGTCCATGACTTTCTGGAGATAATTGCCGTAGCTTTCTATCTGATTTGCGTTGATTTTTCCGTCCGGTCCGATAAGGCCCATCGCCTTCTCAAGATTGTTTACGGCTCCTTCATAGAGCATGACAACGAGTTTCCCCTGACTTGCAGTTTTTACTCCGATTTCACGATACGCATTGTATCCACCGTATGGATTTGAACCGTATGCCATTTTTGCCTCCCAATAATAAGGTAGAGATTTCTACTTTTCTATTATCGGAAGTTGAAAAATCAAGTTTTAGTTTTTTTTACCGGTCTTTGCCTGTGGGTTTCAGTCACGGGGACCGTTATAATATCTGGAGAATTCAGGATAGATTTTCAGATAGTCGGCGACAGCCTTGTCATAATACGAGGCTCTTGATGAAAAAAGCAGCTGTCCCTGGTCAAGATAAAACAGTTCCGACGGGGAAAATGCCGTTGCGTCTATGCCTGTCTTTTCATGGAGTTCCCTGTATTTTGCCGTTGCGGAAAAAAGAACCTGCATGATGAATCCCGAACATGCGAAGCTTTTGTTTTCCCTGAAGCATTCTTCGTAATCGGAAGGTAATGATACGGGTGTATAGTCGGAATTTTTTTTGTAGTCCCAGGTTTTAAGGAGTTTTCTGGCTTTCTTATGCTTGAATGGAATTGCAAGTGCGCTGGTCTTTGAGAATTTAAAATCCCTTTGTGGATCAACTGTCCATTGAAGGAGCTTTCTGCAATTTTCCCAGTCACTTTCTGAAACAGGAAAGGCCATTACCGTGCAGGATGTTTTTTCCATGTCTATTTTCCGGAAGTACGGAATTTTATGGGGCTTGGAAAATTCCTCGTGCTTTACCTGGTTTTCTCCCTGGGTTGTGATTCCGATGAAATCATCATCAAGATAACAGCTTATTGCCGTATGGGTGTAGGTGTTTCCGTTGGTACCTTTGCCCATGAAGCTTGCGATGGTTCTCCATACATAGAGAATTTTTCCGCCTTTTCCATAGTTGATGTGATGGAATCTTATGAAAAGGAATTTATCACTGCTGAACTGCTCGGGAGTGAAGGACAGGTTTCTGTTCTCTTCGGTAATATAGTTGTCTGAGTATGGTTCCGCCTTCTCAAAACTTTTCTGTGCCTTGCTTGTTGTTGAGCAGGAGGCAAGCATGAAGGTGAGGAAAAACAATTGTGCCAGTCGATAAAACATCTTTCTTTTCATGCCGTGTATTTTATAGAAGAATGATTTTGTGTTCAACATTTTACTTTTTTATGTGAATTCATTAAAATGTCTTCCATTATGAAAGCATCTCAAATTTCTTTTAGAACATTACGTGAAGCCCCTGCAGAGGCTCAGATTTCAAGTCATCAGCTTATGATGAGAGCTGATCTTATCCGTAAACTTGGCAACGGTCTTTATACATACATGCCGCTCGGACTCAAGGCATACCGCAAGGTTGAAAACATCGTCAAGGAAGAATGGAACAACATCGGTGCACAGGAATTCAAGCCGACTGTAATTGTTCCGGGTGAAATCTGGAAGGAAAGCGGACGCTGGGACACAATGGGACCACAGATGCTCAAGGCAAAGAACCGCGGTGAACAGGACATGGTTGTTTCACCTACAGCAGAAGAAGCATATACTGCAATCATGCGCCAGGGACTTACTTCTTACAAGCAGCTTCCAATCAACGCATATCAGATCAATACAAAATACCGCGATGAAATCCGCCCACGTTATGGTGTAATGCGCGGTCGTGAATTCAACATGGCTGACGGATACTCACTCCATGCCGACGATGAATCTCTTGATGCAACATACCAGGATTATGCAAAGGCATATCACAGAATCTTCAAGCGCCTTGGACTCAAGATCATTCCTGTAAAGGCAGACACTGGTGCCATGGGTGGTTCTGGTTCAGAAGAATTCATGGTTGAAAGCCCTATCGGTGACGACACACTCATCCTCTGCGACTGCGGATATGCAGCAAACGTTGAGAAGGCAGCATGTAAGGAAGATACTCCTGAAATGACAAAGACTGACCTTGCCTTTGAAGAAGTTGCGACACCAAATGTTTTCTCAATCGAAGACATGGAAAAGTTCTTTGGCACATCAAGCAAGAACTTCATCAAGGCTCTTGTTTACCGCGTAATCAATTCTTCTTTGGATCTTTCAAAGGCACCACACTGTGAAAACCTTAAGGTCGTAAAGGAAGACAAGTTCACATTCTATCCAGTTTCATACGCATGCGTTCTCATCCGTGGAGATCTTGAAGTAAACGAAGCAAAGCTTGCAGGTTCATGGCTTGAATACAATACAGATACATCAATTATGACCTTGACCTTGTTAAGGCTGAATATGAAAAGGTTGACGCATTGATTGCGGAATACCAGATGGCACTTGATAAGTACAATCAGACCGTTGAGTTTGAGGTAGAGATTTAAGTACCCGGGCGCTGAGGCGCCGATGAGGTGATTAGGTGCCCGGCGCTGAGGCGCCGATGTGGTACTTGAAAGTTTGGGCGCTGAGGCGCCCGCTATTTTCCGTGCAAAGGCTTTTTTTGATAAAATTAAGCGGTTAAAATAAAGGTTCATTGTTCTTTGTTATGGAT
>CALELJ010000070.1 GCA_937902445.1 uncultured Treponema sp.
TAGTGGTTTGATGTTGGGAATCCCTGGTAGTGCATGCGTCCAGCTCCACCAGTTGCGATGATTACAACCTTTGCCTTTGCGATGCGAACTTCACCTGTTTCGATGTTTTCAAGAACAGCACCACAAACTTCACCCTTGTCGTTCTTGATGAGTTCAACTGCAGCTGTAAAGTCTACAACTGTAATCTGGTCTGGGCGGTTGAAAACTTCATCACGGAGTGTGCGCATGATTTCAGCACCAGAGTAGTCCTTACATGCGTGCATACGCTTGCGGCTTGTTCCGCCACCATGTGTTGTAACCATTGTACCGTCAGCTTCCTTGTCGAATTCAACACCAAGGTCGTTGAGCCACTTGATTACAGATGGAGCCTTGTTTGTAAGTGTGTATACGAGTTCCGGCTTTCCGTCAAAGTGTCCGCCACCAAAACAGTCAAGGTAGTGCTGTGCTGGGCTATCGTTAGGTTTATCAGCAGCCTGGATACCACCTTCTGCCATCATTGTGTTTGCGTCACCTACGCGGAGTTTTGTTGCGAGGAGAACCTTTGCGCCAGCTTCTGATGCCATGATTGCAGCTGAAGTACCGGCTCCACCACCACCGATTACGAGAACGTCTGTCTCATAGTCTACGTGTGCAAGGTCAATGTGTTCAGGTTCAATGCGTGGTTTTGCCTGGAGCATTTCTGTAAGCTGGATTGGAGCTTTCTGTCCCTTGTTAGGACCGATCTTGAGTTCTGTGAATTCGCTTGCGATGCGGTCTGGGTGATATTCCTTGAGGATCTGGTCCTTTTCGTCTGCAGTGAGACGTGCATGTTCAAATTTAAGGTTTTCTTCACGCTTTTCAGCAACGATTTTTGCTGCTTCGTCTAAGTAATTTCCGTACATGTAATGTCTCCTTATTTCTCTATGTCGCGGTTGTTATAGAGTTCCTTCATCTTGTCGATGGAGTTGTTCATCATTTCCTGGATTGCTGCCTCGCACTTTCCTTCGTCGATTTCAGCAACACGGTCAATGAGGTGCTGAGTCTGTGGCTGGAGGTACTTACCGTTGATACGGCGTGCAAGTTCTGCTACCTGTGGGTGGCTGATTCCTGCTGGACAGCGGCTTGAACAGCATCCGCACATTACACAGTCGAATGAAAGGTCTGCTGCCTTTGCAAAGTCTCCGCGCTGGGCGTAAGCGATATACTGCATTGTGTTGAGGCTCTGTGGACATGCACGTGTACAGGCGTTGCAACCAACACATGAGTAGATCTCTGGGTAGAGCTGCATCATGATTGACTGTTCAGGCTTTACTGTGTTGATGTCGTAAACCTGCTTTACGAGAGGGAAGAATGGAAGTGTTGCAATGTACATGTCATTTTCAACCTTCTTTGAACATGCAAGACATGTCTGGAGCTGGTTTGTTCCCTTGATTCTGTAGATTGTTGCACAGGCACCACAGAAACCGTTGCGGCATCCGCAACCGCGCTTAAGCTGGTAACCTGCGTATTCCATAGCGTTCATGATTGTAAGTTCTGCAGGAACGCTGTATTTCTTGCCAAAAATATAGATTGTGGCCATTTCCTTTTCTGCCATAGTTTTTTCTCCTAAAAAGACAGGGCTGCTGAGCTTGTCGAAGTAACCCATACAATCAATTGCTTGATGTCGGCCCTTCGACAGGCTCAGGGACCTTTGATTAGTATTCTGGTGGTAACTCACCAAGCTGGTCAAAGCTGAATACCGGACCGTCCTTGCAGACGAACTTGTCACCAATATTACAGCGACCGCACTTTCCGATACCACACTTCATTCTCATTTCCATTGTTGTGAAGATCTGTTCATCCTTGAATCCAAGGTCCTTCAAGATCTTCAAAGACATGTGGATGAGGATTGGAGGTCCACACATGATTACTGTCATGCCTGCATCAGGCTTGAGTTCAGTAATGAATGGAGGAACGAATCCTACGTGTCCGTCCCAGCCTTCTTCCGCACGGTCGATTGTGATGTCGATAGAACAGTTTGGCTGCTTCATCCATGAGTTCTGCATTTCATCAAGGCGAACAAGGTCAGCCTTTGAGCGGG
>CALELJ010000071.1 GCA_937902445.1 uncultured Treponema sp.
CATTGTTGTCTACCAGTGCCAGTATTCGGAATCAAACCTGATTTCAATCCAGCTTTTTTCAACCTTCACAAAGGACAACGGAAAGTCATGGACAAAACCAGTGCTGTTTTCCGGGAAAGAATCTACGGAAGACGGAAAGTTTACCAGCTTCAACAACCAGAATCCTTTTGTTCTCAGAACAAAAACAAACGAGGGGATGATTGCCTGGGAGCGTTCTCCATTCTATTCGACTAACGCTGACATTCATTTTGCACTTATGACGGACACCGGTGCATTCAAGGGCAAGACCGAAAAAATCAGTTCAACAGGATTTTCATCCAAGCCACAGCTTTTTGAATTTGAGGATTCTGTGAACCTTACCTGGTTCACGACTTCTAAGGGAAACCAGAATGTCTACCTGGCCCAGAAAAAAGGAGCATGGTGGGAAGATGCGGCAATAATTTCAACTAACCAGGCCCAGCTTCCTTGTGCCTTCTACACGAATCAGGGCAAAGAACTTTCGCTTGTCTGGGAAGAGCCTGATTTAAAGACAGGCAGAAACGGAATTGCGATTCTTGCGACAGACCACAGCGTCCAGAAGCCTAAGGCATCTGCGGTCAATTTTAAGAACGGCCAGAGGTCAAGGCAGGCAAAACTTCAGACGGAAATCATGGGAACTCCGGACTCCTCGGGCATCAAGGGATTCTCCTGGATATGGACGCAGAATCCTTCCGAGGAACCTGGAAAGACAATCACGAACTCCCCGGACAATGTTTTTGTGAAGGCCGAGGCAAGCAAGGACGGTCTGTGGTATTTTAAGGTAAGGCAGACTGACTATGCGGGCAACTGGTCAGACAGCGCCATACTGACATACAATCTTGACTGCACTCCCCCAGCATCTCCAAAAATTATTGAAAACGACAGCGAGATTCCGGGACTGACGGATTCCAATACGTTCCGCCTTGAATGGAAAAACGAGGAAGACGATGATATTGCAGGTTATACTTATACGCTCAAATACATCGCACCGGTACAAAGACAGATTGTGCATACTCCAAGAAGACCACTGACTCTTTCTCGAGAGGAGACAATTGAATTCACGGAAGCGCTTTTTGATGAAAATGATGAAGATTTAAAAGCCGAGGTCATTCTTCCTGACCATATTATTTCCGAAAAAAACTTTATTGAATTCAAAAACATCCGAAACGGACTTTATGTTTTCTCAGTTGCAGCAATAGACACGGTCGGCAACATAGGTACCCAGTCCAAGATTGAATTCGCGGCAAACAAATACATTCCGACAACATTCATCTCTTCCGTAAATGCAGTGACAGATGATTTTGGTGAATCCCTGCTTACGATTACAGGCGGAGGTTTTTCATACGACGGACAAATTACATCCATCTATCTTGACCGCGATGGTCTTGAACCATATGACTACACCCTCAGGCTCGTTTCCGGTGACTATGCAATCACTTCAAACAGCAGAATCAATGACATCAAGCTGAAAAGGACAAACGCAGGAAAATACAAAATCGGTCTCATGCATTCCGACCGCGGCCTGTATTTCTCTTCCGAACCGATTCTTGAGATCGAAGAACGGGGAACAACAAAACTAAAAAGCAGAAACATGTTTGCGCCTGCATGGAAAATCATACAGAACGCATACAGGAAACATATCAACGCTGCGGTTGCGGTTCTTGCGGCCATCGTGCTGCTTGCCGTCATGCTGATGACTGTCAGCACAAGATCACTTGTAAAAACCGCAAAAGAAACAATTACAGTAAACGCAGAAGTCAGAGCACTTCTGGAAGGAGACATAATGCCACAGGAAAAGAAAAGAAAAGCCGCAGCATATAAACAGAAGGGATTGAGCCTAAAATCAAAGCTTGTATTGCATTCAACAATCCTCATTACGGTGATGGATGTAATGATTTTCCTTGGCTTTGGCTGGTACATGATCAAGGGACAGAAAGCAACAATGGCACAAAGCCTGAGCCAGCGTGTAAGCGTCATGCTTAATTCAATTTCAAGTGGAGCAAAGGTCTATCTTCCACAGACGACTTCAGAAGACAACCTTTCTTTGACAGACATCATAAATCAGGTTACTGCCCTTTCAGAAAGCCGTGAAGGAACAATCACAGGATATTCCGCAGACCATTCCGCTACAGGAATCAACAACATCTGGGCAACTACAAGCAAAGATATTCTGGGCGGAATTGAAGAGAACGCATTCATTCCAGGAATCACACGGCTTGAGGATGATAAGCTTTCTGAAATTTTTGAAATCTGCGAAAACCTTGATTCAAAAGCAAGGGAACAGGCTGATGAAATTGCAATGAACATCACGGAGCTTACAAAGGAAGGTCTTTCCCTTGTTTCAAAATCAGATGCAAAAAGTGTGGCCCGCAGACAGGAAATCCAGACCATCAGAAACCAGCTGAACGCAAGACTTGATTCCATTCTGAATGAAATCTCAAGGGAAGCTGAAGGAAGCATTCCTGAATTCAATGCCGATAACATCGATACAGAAAACACGGAATACATTTTCTACAAGCCACTTCTCTACAGAACGGGAAATGATTCGACCTATGTTCACGGAACTGTTCTCGTTAAAATCACGACAGAGTCACTTCTCAGACAGATTGAAAACGAAAAGAACCTGATCATCAATACATGCATTATCGTTCTTTTAATTGCCCTCGTACTTGCTTTCATGAGTACATATTTCATGGCAAGCCTTATCGTACGTCCTATCAGGAAGCTTGCCTCCCACGTTGCGATGATCCGCGATACTGAAGACATGGAGAAACTTTCAGGTAAAACAATCGCCATCAGATCTAAGGATGAAATCGGCATGCTTGGTGATACTGTAAATGAAATGACCCGTGGGCTTGTTGAGGCCGCAGTGCAGAGCAAGAACCTGACTCTCGGAAAAGACATCCAGACAAAATTCATTCCGCTTGAGATCAAAGACGGAATCACAATGACTACTGGAAAACTTGCAGCCAAGGGGGCTGATTTCTTCAGCTATTACGCCGGGGCCGATGAACTTTCCGGTGACTATTTTGACTACAAGCAGCTTGATGACAAACATTATGCAATTATTAAATGCGATGTTTCTGGACACGGTGTTCCGGCTGCATTGATCATGGTTGAAGTTGCAACACTATTCCTCAACAGTTTTAAAAACTGGAGCATGAGAAATCCAAACCAGGGAATCAACATTGCCCCTGTCGTAGGCCAGATCAATGACCTTCTTGAAAGCCGAGGATTCAAGGGCCGTTTTGCAGCCTTTACACTCTGCATAATGAACACTGAAACTGGTGAGTGCTGGTTCTGCAATGCGGGAGACAACCTCATTCATATTTACAGCGGATCACAGCAGAAGAAAAACATAGTGAAGCTCCAGGAAACTCCTGCAGCCGGAATCTTCAGCACCGATCTTGTTGACATGAAGGGCGGATATAAAGTTTCAAAGCTCACACTTAAAAAAGATGACATTCTTTTCCTTTTTACTGACGGTATTGAGGAAGCAAAGAGAATTTTCCGCGACGATAATTTTGCTCCGACTGTCTGTGCGGAACCAGGACTTGAAAAAGACCAGGACCACGAAAACCACAAATGCGGTGAAGACAATGAGGAAATGTCTCCTGAACGTGTAACCCAGATCATTGAAGCCGTTTACGCACGCCAGAAATTCACCCTGCACAAATTCCATGCTCCAAGCCAGCAGTCTGATTTTGATTTTGATTTTTCTACCTGCGACGGAACTGCAGACGATGCGATTCTTGCCCTTGTTTCGGTTGAAAAAGTGTTCCGCCTGTACAAGCCTTCAAACGCAATCCACAGCGACCGCGTAAAGGTCGACAAGAACATCGACAACTTCTTAAGGCAGCATTTTGTTCAGTATCCGGCATTCTGCAGTGACAGAGAGGAAATCGAGAACATGCCTTCACACATCTACTGGTGCGGAGTCAAGGAAGATCCTCAGTATGACGACCTTACGCTGATTGCGGTGAAGAAAAGCTGATACATAGGGGTCTGTCCCCACTGGTCCAGATACATAGGGGTCTGTCCCCGTTTGCTCTGGGGTCTGTCCCCTTGGTGAAAGCTACTGGCGCACAGGGGTCTGTCCCCACTGTCTGGGACAATCTCGATTGAATTCAAGGCTCCAAAATGCTATAATGGTAGTGAATGTTGATTTTTTCAGCAAAATTAGATTTTTTTCGAGGTAAACTATGGTCTACACAGCAGAAGTAGAACACATGTGTCCTTTGGCTAAAGGCGCATATCATGGTCCTGCTCCAATTCCTGAAGAGGGAAAATGGGTTCAGGTTAAGAAAATTGAAGATGTTTCTGGCTTCACACACGGTATCGGTTGGTGTGCTCCACAGCAGGGTGCATGTAAGCTTTCTTTGAACGTTAAAGACGGTATCATTGAAGAA
>CALELJ010000072.1 GCA_937902445.1 uncultured Treponema sp.
TGCCTGGCATGGATGCACGGTAGCGGACTCAAGGCTTATCACAGGTTTGCCGGAATACTCGATGAACTGACGGAGGATAGTCTCCTGGTAGTCGTACTCCCTGTCTGTCAGACCGGCGAAAGAGCGCACGCCAATGATATCGCAGTAGCTGCCGATCACGGGGATGGCTTCGCGCAGATGCTCGCTCTTGTCTCCGTCCATGACGACACCGAGTTCGGTCTCAAGCTTCCAGCTGTCCTGACCGATATTGAGCACTATGGGGCTCATTCCGAGATTCAGGGCGGCCTTCTGGGTGCTCAGACGCGTGCGGAGGCTGCTGTTGAAGAAGACTATCATGATCGTCTTGTTCTGCCCGAGATGCTTCCATCCGAACGGATTCGCCTTCACCTGCCTTGCCTCTTCGAGAGCCCGGCTGATATCTCCTATGTCGCTTGCGTGGAAAAATGTCTTCATAATACTTTCTTGAGTGCTGTGATGAATGTCGCCGCCTGCTCCTTGGTAAGCACGAGCGGCGCGAGCAGACGGACCATGTTCTTGCCGGCCACTCCGGTAAAGATGTGCTCCTCGAAAAGAAGCTTGCGGCGGATCTCGGCGACCGGCTCGTTGAATTCGATGCCGATCATGAGTCCCTTGCCGCGTACATCGCCGATGATGCTTACCTTTTCCTTGATTGCGTTGACGCGTGCACGGTACATGTCGCCCTTGCGTGCGACGTCTGCAAGGAAGTCAGGTGTTGAAACACGGTTCAGCACGACAGTTCCGGCCTTCATGGCAAGCTGGTTTCCGCGGAAAGTTCCGGCATGGGCACCAGGTCCCCACTTGTCCAGTTCCTTGTTGTAGATGACTACTGCGAGTGGCTGGGTTCCGCCGATGGCCTTTGAAACAAGGACAACATCAGGTTCGATGTCCGCATATTCAAATGCAAAGAGTTTTCCGGAGCGTCCCATTCCGCACTGGATTTCATCACAGATCATTGGGATGCCCAGTTCTTTTGTAACGCGACGGATTGTCTGAAGGAATTTTACAGGGGCCGGGATTACTCCGCCTTCGCCCTGGATAGGTTCAATGATTACAGCAGCTGGCAGTGGAATACCGCTTTCTGGATCTTTCAGGGTCTTTTCAAAGAAATTGCAGCATGCATCGATTCCTGCTTCTCCACCAAGTCCAAAAGGACAGCGGTAAGAATTAGGGAAAGGGAAGAAATGTACTTCCGGCATGAGACCGTTGATCTTTGATTTTGCTCCAAGATTGCCTGTGCAGGCCATGGCTCCATGACCCATTCCGTGATATGCGCCCTGGAACGCGATGATGCTTGTTCTTCCTGTTGCAGTCTTGCAAAGCTTGAGTGCGGCATCAGTTGCATCCGTTCCGCTTGGAGAACAGAACTGAATCTTGGAATTCTTTCCCATTTCTCCTGGAAGCTTTGAGAGCAATGTTTCTACGAAAGCATCTTTTGTAGGTGTGGTTAAATCAAGGGTGTGAAGAGGTGCGCCGCTCGTGATGAGCTCCACCATTGCCTGATTTACTTCAGGGTCGTTGTGTCCAAGTGCAAGAGTTC
>CALELJ010000073.1 GCA_937902445.1 uncultured Treponema sp.
ACCTGACGTCCGCGGTAGAAACCACATTTTGGACATACATGATGAGACTGAACGAGGTTTCCGCAATTATTGCATTCAACCAACTGTGGAGCCTTCAATTTCATGTTAATAGTCTGACGTCTTTTTGTAACGGCCTTTGATGTTTTGGATCTAGGTACTGCCATAGTATATAACCTCGCTATCTTGATTAAGTTATCTGTATAACGTTGTTGATATTACTACAGATTCCCTTTTTATGTCAAGAATTATACAGGCATAATGAAACATTTGTCAATTCTTTTTCACGTTTTTCCATGACATTTTGACAAATTTTGTAATTTTGCAGTGCAAATTCCTATAAAAAACGCTCTTTCAAGGCTTTTTCAACCAAAGGCGGAACCATCTGGCTTACATCTCCGCCAAAACGTGCCGCTTCCTTGATGCTTGAGGACCTTACGAGAAAGTATTTCTGTTCCGTCGGAAGGAAAAGGGTTTCGATATTCGATCCAAGCTGCCTGTTCATCAATGAAAGGTCAAATTCATGGGCAAAATCCATTGCGTTGCGCACGCCCCTTACAAGAACGTCGGCCTTCTCTTTCTTGCAGTAATCCACGACAAGGGAATTCCATTTATGGACGGTCACGTTCCCCAGGTTTTTGGTAAGTTCCTTAAGCATGTCTACCCTTTCCGACTCGGAAAAAAGAGTATGTTTGTCCGGATTGACAGAAACAAGAACATCAAGCTGGTCAAAAAGTTTTGAAGCTCTTTCTATTATATTCAGATGCCCGAAGGTTGGCGGATCAAAAGTTCCCGCGAAAACAGCTTTAATCATTACTAAACTATAATCAAATATGCGTTTTTTTACAATAAATCCCAAAAAAAATTGACCAAAGCTCTTTTGCGTATTAAGATTAAACTATGAAGAAATCAATACTTACATTTGCTTTTTTATCTATCGCTTTTATATTCTCAAGCTGCGGAACTACTGCCCCTGTGGAACCTTCACCGGTAAAGGAAGCAGAAACTCCTGTCGTTGAAGAACCGGTTTCCCAGCCGGAACCAGTTGCTGAACCGGAAGAAGTAATTCCTGAGGAACCGGAAGTGGTCGAAGTCGTTGAAGAAACAAAAACAGAAGACGAAGAATACCACCGTTCCACAACAAATGTTTCAGTTACAAAGGAAACATTCGAGGAAGACAAGGCCAGAATCCTCAAGATCATCGAGGACCTTGACATCTACATGAGAAACGGAGACTTCAAGGGCTGGGTCGGATACCTTGACGCAGAAAGCTATCAGTACTGGTCAAAGAAACCAAACCTTTCAAAGGCTGCCCAGAGGCTCCCAAAGAAGGGTCTCAGACTCAACAGCATCGATGATTACTTCAAGTTCGTTTTCATTCCTGCAAGAAGAGGACACACTGTAGACGAAATCCGTTACGAAACGGAAACAGAGGTTAACGTTGTACAGGTAGATGACGATAAAGATATCGTATATTATAACTTCCACAAAGTTAAAGACAAATGGAGACTTGTGCTTCCGAAGAATCCAAGCTGATGATTTCAGAAGTTTTAAAGAATCC
>CALELJ010000074.1 GCA_937902445.1 uncultured Treponema sp.
GATTAGGTTGGAAGGCGTGATCTTTCGTAACTTTCGCCACAAGAATTGCCGGAGGGCAATTCTTGGATGATGTGGTTAGAAAACGGTTGATTTTTGGGAGACTAGCCCCGATTGGAGGGGCGCCGGAGGCGTTGGCGGCGCAGAGGGCTGCGCCGCCAATGAGCGGATAGCGGAACCCCGGAAAGCGGGGTGCACTAGGGATGGCCCGGCCCGGAACGGGCCGGGTGTTTCGCAAGGCAGTCCACACCAAAATATTAAAGGTCGCTCCCCTATCCTCATAACTTGTTTTATTGAATGAACACTGATATTATGGAAACAAAATTTATTAAGGATAATAAAATGAGATGTCCATATTGTGGCAGTTTTGATGATAAAGTTCTTGAATCCAGGCAGCTTGCAAACGGTGAAAGCATAAGACGAAGACGTGAATGTCTATCATGCGGGCAAAGGTTCACAAGTTTTGAAAGAATTGAAGAAAAACCGTTCATGGTGGTCAAGAGAGACGGCAGAAGACAGCCTTTTGACATTAAGAAAATTGCAAAAGGAATTGAACGTGCCCTTGAGAAACGGCCGATTTCTACAGACCTGAAGGATCAGATTGTCAACGAGATTGAAGACGAGGCCTACAACGTTGGAAAGGCAGAACGGGAAATTTCAACGGCAACTTTGGGAGAACTTGTTCTTAAAAGACTCAACTCTATAGACAAAGTCGCATACATCAGATTTGCCAGCGTCTATAGGAAATTCAACAACCTTGACGAATTTATCGAAGAAGTAAAAAAGATTTCGCTTTCCTAAGCATCATTCACGAGGGGAACATGAACAATTCAGAAAGCAGACTGTATATTATCGGTGCGGGGTTTGCCGGACGCATGATCGCAAAGGATATTCTTTCGAAAAGAATAATAGGTTCCGTTGCGGCATTTCTTGATGATGATAAAAACCTCATAGGAACAGAAATGGACGGGATTCCGGTTCTTGGACCAATTGAAAGCATGACGAATGCGCTTCATCCCGACCCGTCCGTTGACCAGGCGTTGATAGCTATTCCAAGCACTGGAACTGACAGAATCAGAGAAATTTATTCCGCATTGAAGAAATGTGGCTTTACAAAAATCAAGATCCTTCCTTCCATAAGCCAGGTCATAGATGGAAAGGCCCACTTTATTCAGGCAAGAGACATCAATCCGCTCGACATTCTTGGAAGAACTCCTGTTGTGATTCCATTGACAAAGAGTCTTTCATACCTTCGGGGAAAGCGAGTATTAATTACTGGCGCGGGAGGTTCAATCGGCAGTGAGCTAGCAAGGCAGCTTCTGTCCGGTGGTGCGGAACGTCTTTATCTTTTTGGACACGGCGAAAACTCCATTGTAAACATCTACCGCGAACTTCATGTGCTTCAGAATGAAGGTGTTGGGCAGAAAGCTTCCGTAGTTCCTATCATTGGCGACATGAAGGACAGGGAATATGTACGTTACATTATTTCCCATACTCATGCCGATGTTATTTTCCATTGCGCCGCATACAAGCATGTTCCAATGATGGAGGAAAATTCTGTAGCCTCAATCGAAAACAATGTTTTCGGTACAAAAAATCTTCTTGATGCGGCTCTCGAATACGGAGTTGAAAGATTCGTCCTCATCTCCACTGACAAGGCTGTTGATCCTGTAAGTGTTTACGGGGTCAGCAAAATGCTTTGTGAGAAACTTGTTAACGACTACTCGAAGAAAGCAGCAGAAAACCAGTCATTCATGTTCGTGAGATTTGGAAATGTTCTTGGCAGCCGCGGTTCAATTCTTCCGATTTTCATGGACCAGATTAAAAATGGAGGTCCCGTTACTGTCACGGACCCTGAAATGGAACGTTATTTCATGACTATTCCGGAAGCCTGTTCCCTTGTACTTCAGACTGGCGGAGTTGGGAAAAACGGTTGCAGTTACCTTCTTGACATGGGTGATCCTATCAAGATAGTCGATCTTGCACGTCAGATAATAAAATTTTCGGGTTTTACTCCAGATGAAGACATAAAGATCCAGTTCATTGGAGTCAGACGAGGAGAAAGACTGGAGGAACCTCTCTGGCTGGATGAGGAAAAACCAACGCCGACTGAATACAAGAAGATTCTCGTGCTTACAAATATTCCGCCAAAAACTTTTGTTCTGGACGAACTGATTGAAAAACTTTATCCGATTTGCAATTTCACAAAAGGTAAGGAAAAACTCTACCGCAACAGCATCGAACTCAAGCAGATTTTAAGGCAGGCTGTCCCTACCCTTGATGAGTTTTATATCGAAAAAGATAAATCCGGTTTTCAGTTTGACATGGCGACTTCAGTAAAGGTGGTTCTATAATGGGTGATGTAAAAATGACGGTTCCATTTTTCAAGGCATCCTTGGGAAAGGAAGAGGAAGACGCAGCGATAAGAGTTCTCCATTCAGGATGGCTTACAACAGGAAATGAAGCCCATCAGTTTGAAAAAGAATTTGCAGATAAAGTCGGCGCAAAACACGCACTGGCAGTCAACAGCAATACAAGCGGAATGATTATGGCTATGGAAGCCTGCGGAGTATGCAGAGGGAAAGCCGTCATAACGACTCCTTATACATTTGTCTCAACAGCGGCAAGCGCAAGACATCTTGATGCTGATGTCTATTTCGCGGACATTGAAAAAGACACATATTCAATTGACCCGGACTGCATTGAAAAAATTCTTCAAAGCGATAAAGGACGGAATGTTGTTGCCATTGTTCCCGTACACATTGCTGGAAACGTCTGCAACATGAAACGCATTATGGAGATTGCTGAAAAATACGGCGTCTATGTCATCGAAGACTGCGCACATTCTTTTCCATCTCCTACAGAAATGGGATTTGCAGGAACAATCGGCGATATAGGAGTCTTCAGTTTTTATGCTACGAAAACCATCACTACAGGTGAAGGCGGAATGGTTACAACAAACAACGATGATCTGGCAAAACGAATGACCCAGATGAGGCTTCACGGAATGAACCGTGATGCATGGGACAGATACACTTCGTCAAAGGCCAGCTGGGAATATGATATTATTGCTCCAGGTTTCAAAAGCAACCTTCCTGACATTCTTGCGGCGATTGGAAGAGTTCAGCTGGGAAAGGCTGATGATTTTGATAAAAAAAGAAAGGTCCATGTTAGAAAATATAACGCTGAATTTTCAAAGTATGATTTCATTAAAATCCCGCCGACATCGGAAGGTGATTCATGTCATCTATACCTCATGAGGCTGGACCTGACAAAGCTCGACTGCGACAGAAACACATTCGCCAGGGAACTTCAGGATCTTGGAATTGGAATTTCAATGCACTTCATACCTGTTTTTCATTTTTCATATTGGAACAAGCTGTATCCGGAATTCAATGCATCAAATTTTCCACAGGCGGAACAGAAATATCTGGAAACAATTTCCATTCCACTTTGGCCGGACATGACGGAAGAAATCACTGATTATGTTATCGATTGCGTTTTGAAAGTCGGAGAAAAACATCATGTCTAAAAAAGTCACTGCAGCAAAGACAAATAAATTCTCTTTTCAAAAAGAATTCTTCAGTGATCTTACCATGGACGGAATGCTTTACGCTTTAACCGTTCGAAGTCCGACAAAAGAAGGAATCATCAAGTCAATTTCTCATCCTGATTTGCCGGAAGGATATACTCTAGTCACCGCACGAGATATTCCAGGTTCAAATCTGATCGATACACCAAGAGGCAAAATCCCAATTTTCTGCGAGGGAAATATTTCCTACGAAGGCGAACCTTTGGCTTTGCTTGTTGGACCAGACGAATCGAAACTGCAGGTTCTTCTAGATGAAATTGAAATTACAGTCGACACAAATACCATCGAAGACTACCTTCCTGACGAAGACATGATGGTCTCAAACGTTGAGTCCGCTGAAGGCAAAATCTCAAAACGCAGGCTCAATGAGCAGAACAGGGAAATCGAAGCATTAAAAGAAATCAAGGAAGAATTTTTTTCTGACAAACTTGCTGAACGAACACTAAAATTTGGTCCTTGCTGGGCACCTGATGAAAATGGTGAAATCAAAGGCATCGATGCTGTTTTTGATTCTGCAGAATATGTGTTTGAAAAAGACTGGACCTATTCTCTTAAGACAACAGATTACGGAGAACCTAACGGAGCCCTGTGTTTCTGGAAAGACGGAACTCTGACCATCCTCACTCCGACACAATGGCTTGGCAGTCTGAGAAAAATCGTTTCAGAATCAATGGCAATCGAAGCGGAAGACATCAACCTGAAGAAAACCATTTCAACAAACAGAGGCACAAACAGCATCTGGTATAATTCCATCATATCATGCCAGGTTGCGGCGGCTTCAAAAAAATGCGAAAAACCGGTAAAACTCGTTTACTCACGAAAAGAACAGGATAAATTCCTAAACACAATCCAGCCAATATCAATCACCCACAAGAGTGCGGCAAACTCTAAAGGAAAACTCATCGCGATGAAAGTCAACATCAAGGTAGATGCTGGCTATGCGAATCCTTTTGCACAGGAAATAATCGACAGGCTCGTCATAGCAGCATGTGGACTCTATGCGCCTGAAAACATTCTCATAGAATCTGAAGCAACCAGTTCCGCAAATCCGGCATCTTCGGTGGACATCCAGCTTATTGATTCCGCTGCTTTTTTTGCTGTTGAAAACCAGATGAACTGTCTTTGTGAAAAATGCTCTTTGACTCCACTGGAATTCAAAAAACTTAATTTCAATACTTTTCTCGAAAGCAAAAGTAAAAAAAATCAGTTTCCATTTCTGTTCAACATTGAAAAAATGTCCGATGCACTTGATGCAATTTCCGCAAAAAGTGACTTCAACAGAAAATATGCATCATACCACCTGGATTCCAACAACTGGGAAACTGAGAGCGGACCAAAAGAATACGTGTCGTTGTTTTCTTCCCCAATGCGAGGAATTGGTTTTGCATGTGCCTTTGAAGGAACCGGCTACTATGGTTCCGAGGTGTATGAGGCAGCACAGTCACTCGAAGTTACCCTGGAGGAAGACAACACAATCACAATTCTCTGCCCTCCTGTATCCGACTCAATTCAGGAGATCTGCTCAACAACAGTTGCTGAAATACTGGAGATTCCCCAGAACAATGTGAAATTCAATTCCGCCTTTAAGAACGGAGAAGAACCGCCACTTCCTGAAAACGTTTATTCCAGCATAAGCATCATGACATCATTGTTACGTAAATGCTGCCAGACAATCAAACGCCGCAAAGGAAATGAGAAGCTGCCTTACACAGTGCGAAAGAAAATTTCTTCGGTTCAGAAAAATGAATGGAACCACGAAAAGTTCAGCGGAAAACCATTTCATAGTACTTCATACATTGCTGCAATTCTTGAACTTGAAATCAACCCCTGCACATATCGTGAACACATCAGAAACATCAATCTCGTTGTCAATGGCGGCAAGATTCTAAGTACCCAGGCAGCCGCTTCTACCATTAAACTTGGAATCCAAAGAGTTCTTGAGTGCCTCTTTGATGATGACAGAATTGAATATCCTCCGGTAAAGATTTCATTTGTCCAGTCTGAAAATGATTCATCCCAAATAGGTGAGCTTGTATACCAGGTCATTCCAGCAGCTTTTACACAGGCTCTGACACAGGCTCTCAACTGCACGATAAATTCAATTCCGCTTAGTTCCGACACCATCTTCATGAAAATCAAGGAACAGAAAAAAATTCTCCGTGAAATGAACAGGAAGCTGAACATTCAATCTGATGACCACGAAGAAAATGAAAACCAGGAGGCAGACGAAAATGAAAATTCCACTGACTTTAAATGGTAAAAAAATTATACTCACTTCGGAACCTACTGATTCACTGATGCACATTCTCAGGAAGGAACAGTTTTACAGCGTGAAATGTGGATGTGAAAAAGGAATATGCGGAAACTGCCTTGTACTTATGGATGGAAGTCCCGTACCAAGCTGCAAAATTCCAATGGGCATCATTCGGGACAGCAATATTGTGACTCTCGAACACCTGAAAACAGATCCCCTTTATCAGGACATAATGTCAGGTTTCACACAGGCCGGAATTCATATGTGCGGATATTGCAACGCAGGGAAAATTTTTACAGCCTATTCGATTCTTACAAAGTATTATCGCCCTACCCTGGAACAGATTTACGTTGCCATAAAAGACCTTAATTCATGCTGCACGGATTATACAACTTTGACAAACGGAATTCTCTATGCAGTTGCGGCCAAACATACGCGGGAAGGAAAGAAAACAAATGCCAAAAAATAAAACAGTACTTATTTCCAAAAGCCTTTCAGATGTTCTCTTTCATTTCAAGAACACCGATGAGATCCAGATTCTTTGCGGCTGTACAGGAACTGACCTTGATGAGCTGCGTGAAAAATCGGTTTCCATCAGGGCAATACCTGAAATAAACATGATAGACCGTCACGAACGTTATATAGAATATGGAGCTGCCGTTACAATTTCAAAAGTAATTTCAACAGGGACAAAGCTGCCTCAATTTTTGCTGGATGCGCTGAGAAGCATCGGAACTGAACAGATCAGAAACCTGGGAACCATTGGCGGAAACATTTGCGCAAAGGGTATCAAGCATACCTTATGGGCTCCGCTTCTTGCCTTGAATGCACGTCTTGAATTGAAAACGGCCACAGAAACAAAAGTCATACAGTTCAACAGGTTTGACGGAATAGGCGAAAAAACACTTCTCACAAAAATAAGAATTCCCCTTGAGGAATGGGATGTCCAGATTTTCAGGCGTATAGGTCCGACAAATTCGCTTTCTGAACTGTCTGCTGGTTTTGCTTTTCTTGTTGAGACGCAGCGAGGCATGATCGCAAATATCAGAGTCGTCTTTGCAGGCAACACCGTCTTTTACTCTCCGGAATTTGAAAATAAAATAATCGGAACCAGATTGCCGCTTACAGAAAAAAGAATAGATGAACTTATAGAGGAAGCAAAAACAATATACAAGGCTGAGAAAACCTTTGAAAATGAACCGTCAATAGTCAAGGCCCAGTTCCTCAATCTGCTGCGAAATTCTTTTGAACAGTTGACTTGATTTTCCTGCAGCAGAATCGATTTACTTTATCAGCATGCAGTCTCCATAGCTGAAGAACCTGTATCTGTTGTCTACAGCCTGAGCATATGCAGACATAATGTTTTCTTTTCCGGCAAAAGCTGAAACCAGCATTATCAAAGTGCTTTCAGGAGTATGAAAGTTTGTAAACATCTGATCGACAACCTTGAACTTATATCCTGGATACATGAAAATATTCGTTCCGCGTGTACCTGGAATCAAAACACCGTTATCGTCACTGGCACTTTCCAGAGTACGTACACTTGTAGTTCCGACTGCGAGAACAGGACGACCTTCAGCTTTTGCCTTAGCAACCTTTGCTGCTGTTTCCTCTGACACAGTATAATATTCAGTATGCATTTTATGATCTTCAATGTTGTCTTCGCGAACCGGGAGAAAAGTTCCAAGACCTACATGAAGAGTAACCCATGCAAGCTCAACTCCCTTGTCCCTAAGTTTTTGAAGAGTCTCCTCTGTATAATGAAGCCCTGCAGTAGGAGCGGCAGCACTACCCGTCTCTCTGGCATAAACAGTCTGATATCTTTCACTGTCAGTGTCATCATCCTCGCGGCGAATGTATGGAGGAAGAGGAATGTGTCCGTTGCGTTCAAACCAGGATTCATCGATTGGACTGTCAAATTTGATTGTACGGAATTCTGTACCCTCAGAAACTTCTGGAATTACACCGATACTGCCATCTGCAAACCTGTATTCATTCCCCGCCTTGACTTTTTTAGCACCTTTGACCATGGTATTCCAGCTGGAACCATCACCGATTGGATTGAGAAACATGAATTCCTGTTCTCGTCCGCTTGTAGTCTTTATTCCATAACAGCGACTTCTGCGAACACGGCTGTCGTTGAAAACCATGAGTGTTCCGGGAGCTACCAGGTCGACTATTTCTTCCATTTTGTGATGCTCTACGGCGCCTGTAGTTTTATTCAAAAACATGAGCTTGTCATTTCCACGTTCACCACTTGGACGCTGGGCAATAAGTTCTTCCGGTAATTCAAAATTAAAGTCTGAAGTCTGCATGGATCACATTATATTTAGAATCACTAAAAAATTCAATTTTGTGAGATAGTCAAAAAATATCAAAAACAACGCTGATCTAGAACAGTTCCGCCTGGCTTTTGGAAATTCCTGGTGAATATCGCAAACCAAGATGTTCATAGGCTTTTTCCGTTGCAATTCTTCCGCGAGGAGTACGTGCAAGAAAGCCGCACTGGATAAGATATGGCTCATAGTAATCTTCGAGGGTATCCTGGCTTTCACCGATGGAAATGGCAAGGGTTTCAGCACCTACAGGTCCCCCACCAAATTTTTCGATTATGGCAAGCAAAATTTCACGGTCGTAGTTCTCAAGGCCCATGCTGTCGATGCCAAGCCGTTTAAGACCATCAGCAACAATTTCCCTTGTGATCCTGCCGCTACCCTCAACCTGTGCAAAATCCCTCATTCGTCTGAGGACTCTGTTTGTGACGCGTGGTGTTCCTCGGCTGCAGTCGGCCATAAGAAGCGCCGCATCATTGTCAATGGCAACATCAAGAATCTTTGCGGAACGATGTATGATTTTTGCAAGTTCCTCACGGGTATAGAAATTAAACCGTTGAATGATTCCGAAGCGTGTCTGAAGAGGTTTTGATACCATGCCGGCCTTAGTCGTGGCACCAACCAGAGTAAAATGCGGAATCGGAATGCGTACAGTACGGGCGGCGGCTCCCTGACCGATAACCCAGTCGAGTTCAAAATCTTCCATGGCGATGTAAAGCATTTCCTCGATGGCAGGTTTCAGACGGTGAATTTCATCAATAAAAAAAACAGTGTTTGGAGTAATGGTGCTTAAAATTCCGGCAAGATCCTTAGGTTTATCCAATGCCGGTGCAGAAGTAACCTTGAAGTCAGCACCAAGTTCATTTGCTGTAATCTGAGCAAGAGTTGTTTTTCCAAGACCTGGCGGACCAATCAGGAAAAGATGGTCCAGAGCATCTCCACGTTCCTTTGCAGCCTTGATGAAGGTACCAAGATTTTTCTTTATTTCGCTCTGTCCCATGAAGTCATCAAGACAAAGAGGACGGAGGCTTCCTTCGCCACTGTCATCTTCTGTAATCAAATCAGGTCGGACAATGGCACTATCATTGAACATGCCCTCATTGGCACGAACTATATTCATGGATGAACCATCATTCTCCATTGCCCGTCCGGCAGCGGCTTGAGATGCAAGCTGGGAAACAATATTCATTTCATCTTCTGGAGTACTTTTCCTCGGGTGGGAACTTCTTGCATTTACACTTTTGATCATCTTTTACTCCAACTAATTTGCAAGTTCAACAATGGCGCGGCGGAAAATCATATCTTCCTTCTGGCTTTGTCCTGCCTTTGCAAAAGCTTCATCGGATCCAAGGGATTCCGCAATTTTTGCAACCGCATCACCTGCCTTTGCCTTATCATGGCCCATATCAGCAAGAGCAGAAATTACATCAGCATATGGAGAAGCAGCTTTCTTTGCAGGGCCGGAACCAGTGTCACTCTCAAGAGTCAATTTTCCTTTAAGCTGTAGAAGCATTTTTGCCGCAGTCTTCTTCCCAACGCCAGGAACTTTTTCAAGAAGTCCAAGATCACCATTTTCAAGAATCGAAACAAGCTGGTCCGTAGAAATGTTGTTCATGATTTTTACGGCACCCTTAGGACCGATACCGTCAACTTTTAGAAGATCAAAAAAAAGTGAACGGTCGCGGTCTGACGCAAATCCGTAAAGGTTCATCAGATTATCGGTGTGCTGCATCCATACATAGACACGCCCCTCACTGCCAACATCAGGAATTTTTTCAAGGGCACTGTCAGGACAGGTAACATCCCATTCGATTCCATGAGTATCAATATATAGTTTCTGGGGAAATTTTCCCGTTATAATTCCGCTAAGACTGTTGAACATGGTTAAAAATATATCACAATTTCAGACTGTAGTCACTTGAATACATCCGGCAAAGCTCATCTTTTGTATTCCGTACTCCGTCCATGGCAAATTCCTTGCTCCATGTCATGTAGTAGGCCCATGGAATTTTCGATTGCGAAAGAAGAGTGACATCCGGATTGTACCCCACTTCAGCAAGAGCCACCACCTTGTTTTTTCCGCAAGCTTCCGTCAGCTTTTCATATTCCGCCTTGTAATCAGTTGCCTTCTTCTCTTCCAGATAGACATCAATTGAATTGACATCAACGTATTCATCCCCCGGATAGGCGGACTCAACATCACAGTTCCAGACCCACAAAAGATTATCCAGATGTTTTTCATTAACATAATAGTCATACATCATGCGGTACAGCCGGCATGCAACATCAGGCCCCTTGCGTCCCCACCAGAACCACTTTCCATAGCTTTCATGAAATGGTCTCCACAGAACAGGAATTTTTTCAAGACGGAACTTTTCCAGCACTCTTGCAATGCAGTCCATGTCATTGTAGAAAGCCTTGTTCTCAGGTGATCCATCAACAAAAACTTTTTCAGGATCAAAGTCAGTGTTCTTTGCATAAAAACTTTTATCACGACCACCAAGAGGAGAAAACCAGTGGAAACTGAATGTAAGAATGCATTTTATCTGGGATGCACCATTGCTTTTTGCCCATTGTAGGGCTGTATCCATTGTTCCCTTGTTTTCTTCAACCTCAGTTAGACATGCATAATCAGCGTCGTCGTAGTTGATGTTTGGAGAATATCCAAGCAGCTCAAAACCACGAAGCAAGGGCTCACGACCGGTAATGGATTTTATGTAAGCAATCTCCTCCATTGGATTTGTCTGCGTATGCTGACCTGTAATAATTTTATTTCCAGCCGTATCCCTAAGGAATTGCAGAAGTTTTCTTGCCTCTTCCGATGCATTTTTATTCGAACAGCCGATCACGCAACATTCTCCCTTGTAATATTCTTAAGCCACGATCTTTTGCTGTAATGCCAGAATACAACAGGCCATTTTACGAATTCATCAGTGCACATGAGAAGATAAACGGACATTACAGGAAGCTTCAATACGAAAGCAGAAATCAACCCAAGGGGAACCGCATAGACCCACATGTTGATGGTATCGCACACCAATCCGAATTTGCTGTCGCCACCACTGCGGAAAATACCACAGATAAAAGTTGTGTTTACAGCACTTCCCATTACATAGAAACAGTTTATAAAAAGCATTTTTTTGAGGAAGTCATATGCTTTTGGAGTCAGATCGGCAAACCCAAGGACCAACGGAGAAGCCGCAAATATGATAAGACCACCAATGGCACCTGTTATGACTGTGAGTTTTACAAGACAGCTTGCAACAGTCTTTCCGTCCTCGAGATTGTTTTCACCCAGAACTTTTCCAAGGAACAATCCGCCACCATTTGCAACTCCAAAGCAAAGAACCTGACCAAAATTACGGACAATTGCAACAAATGAGAAAGCCGCAACAGCATCAGAATCAAGATGCCCCATGATTCCAGTATAGACGGAAAAAGCAAGTCCCCAAACCAGGTCGTTCAGGAGAGCAGGCAACGAAAGCCTGAAGAAATCCTGGAAAAGAACTTTGTTTCTTATGAATATCATCGAAAGTTTAATCTTTACATCAGGACTTCTGGCGGAAAGTACAACAACGCAGATCAACCTGAGCAAAGAAGAAATGGTCGTGGCAAGAGCGACACCAGCAATACCAAGCTTTGGAAGTCCAAACCATCCGAAGATGAAAGATGCATTCAGGAAAATGTTCAGCACATTTGCAGCAACATTGACAATAGTACTTGCCTTAACCCTTGAAACTGATTTTAGGGTGCTGAAATATACTTCAACTACGGTATTTAACAGATAGCTGAATGAAACAATGCGCATGTAGTGGCAGCCAAGCCCAATAAGTTTTTCATCGTTGGTAAACCACCCCATTAACACCTGAGGGAAAAAGAAAGTTCCGATAAAAAACAGTCCACCGACAATGACGGTAAATCGAAGTGCAATACCTTCAACGGCAGCGATGGCCTTATAATCCTTCTTGCCATAATATTGGGCTCCAAGAATTGTAAGTCCTGTACCAAGGCCAAAATAGATGCACCAAAGGACAAATGAATATTGAGAAGCCAGGGAAACAGCTGCAACAGCATCCTGACCTACAAAATTCAACATGATTACATCGACGGAATTAACACAGGCAGATAAAAGATTCTGCAGGGCAATCGGGAATGCCAGTTTTGAAATCTGACGGTAAATGTTGTTTTTAGAGTATACGTTTTCCATTAAAATTAATTTCGTTTCTTTCGAAAAAAAAAGCCCCGCATGTTAAAATGCAGGGCCATCCAAATCAAGATACTGGATTACCAGTTATCCATCATATCATCATCATCTCTGTTTTCAAGATCATAAAGGTCTGTAACAGCACGCATGTCATCAAGGTACATGTAGAATGCTCCCTGTGCATCCATTGGATTACAGTCTACACGGAATCCTACAATGCGGAGACCAGGCTTGTCACCGTGGTAAACGCTCTGCTGGATGATACCATGTTCGCTGTCTGGAGATGGAGGAATTGCTGTTGTAAGCTTCTTCCAACCGCTGAATTCAAGAGAACCCATCCAGATTTCAAAGCTGTTTCCATTATAGTCCTGAACCAAAAGCCAAAGCTGATGACCCATGTTGCGTCCACATGCCCAAACAGAAACTGTCTTTGTAACACCTTCAATTGGGATTGGGCGTGCAGATGTGATGTAGAATGAGTTTACACCACGTCTGAAGAATTCAACCTTTACACCAAGAACTTTTGTATCTTCAATCTGCTGGTTGTCCTTATCATTAAGTTCTTCCTTTGCAGCAGGAGCACCTTCAAAAAGACGTCCCTGGATAACACCATAGTCTGGTGAAATATGTACATTCCATGAACCTTCACGTTCGAAACGTTCAACGCTAACTTCACGAAGTGCCTGACGGGCGCTGTCGTTACCGATGTTTGATGCATCAGGTTCTGTCAAGCTTGATGTCTGAGCAAAAACCGAACCAGCAAAGGCTACAGTCAATGCCATAATTGCATACTGAATCTTTTTCATTTATATTCCACCTCTACTTTTATTTTGCGTCTGCAGTAGAATCTGATGATCCTTCCTTTGAATCACCGAAGTCAGCGTTTCTAAGGGCATAACCATCATATACATTAGACAATGTGTTTGTTGTATACTTGAAGTTGTCAAAATATACTACATAGTCATCAACAGCTTCTGCAGCATCTGTACGGATTCTGAATCCAACAAATGACATGTCTGTACGTCCTGAACGGATTCTTGAATGCTGGCGGATATAACCAGGAACATTTACAACAATATTTCTCCAGCCGTGGAACATAAGGTTTCCAGCCTTGAGTGTATGAACGCGACCATCTGCATCGCGAACGAGAAGTTCAAGTCTGTAGTTGTAGTTGGCACCCCAGATCCAGAAATCGATCTGTGTTACTGTTCCAACAAATGGAATTTCAGAAAGTTCATTGTCCTTTGCAGGATAAATCTCGAACCAGTTGTCACCCTTGCGGTTGAATGCAATCTTTGCACCAAGAACCTGAGCTGTTGGGTCAGAATCCTTATGATAAGGAACCAGAGAATTTGGAATTCCTTCAAACTTCTTTACGATAGGATATCCATCTGCAACAAAGCGGCTGGCCTGGCATGCCCATGACCATTCCTTGTCTTCATCGAAGTTGTCGATAACAATTGTCTCAACAGCCTTTGCACTTGGCTGAGCAACTGCAGGCAAGCAGAATGCAAGTCCAAGAATAAGGCTACCCAAAACGACTACGCCCTTTTTCATTCAAATCTCCTTGAATACGATTTTCTTATTTATCGTCAAGCTTTATATTTACGTTTAACTGATTAAAAATCAACTAAATCAGAATAATTATATTTACACATTTCCATTTTGTCAAATGATTTATAGAATTATTCACAAGAGCAAAACTTTTTTTCATCTTGAATTTAAGCGCCAAATGTTTTATCTTTAAGGCAAAATTTTCTGTTTACTATTAGAAAGTAAATACAAGGAGCTAATTATGGTATCTTACAAGGAACTTGGTCTTGTAAACACAAAGGAAATGTTTGCAAAGGCTATCAAAGGCGGATATGCAATCCCTGCTTACAACTTCAACAACATGGAACAGATGCAGGCTATCATCCGCGCTGCTGTTGAAACAAAGTCACCTGTAATCCTTCAGGTTTCAAAGGGTGCACGCGCTTACGCAAACGGAACACTCCTCCGCTACATGGCACAGGGTGCTGTAGAATACGCAAAGGAACTCGGCTGCGAAAAGCCACAGATCGTTCTTCACCTTGACCACGGTCCAAACTTTGAAGTAGCAAAGGACTGTATCGACAACGGATTCTCTTCTGTAATGTTCGACGGTTCAGCTCTTCCATATGATGAAAACGTAGCTCTTACAAAGAAGGTTGTTGACTACGCACACGCTCACGACGTAACAGTAGAAGCAGAACTTGGTGTTCTCGGCGGTGTTGAAGATGACGTTGCTGCAGAAGAATCAAAGTACACAAAGCCAGAAGAAGTTGTAGACTTCGTAACAAAGACTGGATGTGACTCACTCGCAATCTCTATCGGTACATCACATGGACGCTGCAAGTTCACACCAGAACAGTGTACACGTTCAGCTGACGGTGTTCTCACACCTCCACCACTCGCTTTCGATGTTCTCAAGGCAATCGAAGAAAAGATTCCTGGATTCCCAATCGTTCTCCACGGATCTTCTTCAGTTCCAATGAACTACGTACGCCAGATCGAAGAATTCGGCGGAAAGATCCCAGACTCAGTTGGTATCCCAGAAGAACAGCTCCGCAAGGCTGCAAAGTCTGCAGTTTGCAAGATCAACATCGACTCTGACGGACGTCTTGCTATGACGGCAGCTATCCGCAAGCACCTTGTTGAAAACCCAGGCGACTTCGACCCACGCCAGTACCTTACACCAGCTCGCGATGAACTCGTTAAGATGTACTCACGCAAGAACATCGAAGTTCTCGGTTCAGCAGGTCACCTCGACGACTAATTTCTGTTCTGGCCTTTAGGTTCGCAAGGAACTCAGGCTGACAACCATAAAAACACCGTGTGATTGACTTCATGCGGTGTTTTTTATATGGAATCACAAAGGAAAAGGATAAGAAAATGTACTTCTTTTTACTATTAATAATACCGACTGTTACTTTCAGCATCTTCTTTCATGAAAGCAGCTGTAAACCAAAGGAAATACT
>CALELJ010000075.1 GCA_937902445.1 uncultured Treponema sp.
CTGAGCCTGTCGAAGGGTCCGGCGCTGGTCTACGCAATCGACGGTTCGACTCCGCGGCTGCTGAGTTTATCGAAGCTCACCGATCCTAAGCTGGTCTACACAATGCGGCATGCTTCGACTTCGCTCAGCAAGCCTGGGCTGGTCTAGCGGCGCACTACAGTTCCGTCTTCCTTGGCGATGAATGCGACCGGCTTATTCTTTGTGAAGAAACCACATTCGACAACACCGGTGATGGCATCGATTTTCTCTTCCATCTCTGCAGGATCAACCGGAGACTTCCACAGGCAGTCAAGAACCATGTTTCCGTTGTCTGTGATTACAGGTCCTGCTTTTTTTACGCCCTCGCGAACAGTACATGTCGCACCGAGTTTTTCAAGAGCCTTGATTACAGGAACGCGGGCATCTGCAATGATCTCCACTGGGAGTGGAAATTTTGTGCCGAGAGTCTCAACGTCCTTTGAACCGTCTGCAACGATTGCAAGGAATCCCGCATTGTATTCGACTATCTTTTCACGAAGATGTGCGGCTCCACCACCCTTGATAAGATTGTTCTTCTGGTCGATTTCATCTGCCCCATCGATGGCAAGATCAAGATGGCCTTCGATTGCCTTGTCGTTGAGGGTATATACCGGAATTCCGTATTCCTCACATGCAAGCTGTGTCTGGAAACTTGTGACAACGGCCTTGACGTCGCTGAGAGTTCCGTCTGCAATGCGTTCAGCAAGACGCTTTACGGCAGGCATGGCAGTTGAACCTGTTCCAAGACCGATCTTCATTCCGCTGAAAATTTTTCCTTCCTTGATAAGAGTGTCCACTGCAGTTGTAGCTGCAAGCACTTTCTGTTCATCCTTTGAAATACCCATCAGTAATTTTCTCCTGTATATAATTCAAACTGTTTGTAACCCTGATAACGAAGCATGTAGAAACCGTTACTTACATGACAGCCCGCAGCCTTTGCCCTTGCCATTACCGGTGTGACTTCCGGCATGTAGACGATATCATAAAGAATTTCCTTTCCGCTGAACTCGTAGAAGAACAACGGATCGTTTTCCGCTGTGGAACTTTCGTTGCAGTGCATTCCCTTCGATGTTGTCTGCACGATGATGTCAGAATACTTTCTCAAAAGTTTTCCTGCTTCCGGAGAAAGAGGTCCGTATTCAAAATCGTATTTCTCAGCAAGTGCCTTTGCCTTTCCAACAGTGCGGTTGAACACGCATGCCTTTGCACCAAGTTTATGGACGGCATATGCGATTGCCTTGGCAGCACCACCGGCTCCGATGATTGCAACCTTTTTGTGCTTGAGGTTCTTTAGTTCCGTAAATTCCAGAAGGGATCTTGCAAATCCGTCCGCATCCGTATTGTAGCAATGCCATCTTCCATCGTTTGAAACCATGGTGTTGCTTGCCCCGATATCAAGGACTTCAGGAGAAATGAAATTTGCTTTCTCGAGCACAGCTTCCTTGTGGGGAACCGTAACGGAAAATCCCTGGACTCCGACGCATTCCGCAAAGTTCATGGCCTGGTCAAAATTTTCTGCAGGGAACGGAATGTAAACGGAATTCATTCCATGGTGTGCAAAACCCGTGTTGTGAAGTTCCGGGCTTGAAGTTCCGGAAAGAGGCCATCCCGTGATTCCGTAGATCTTTGTATTCTCATTGATGTCCTTCACTCTGTAAAGTTCATTGAGCTTAACGACATCAAGATGGGTGATGTTTGACATATTGCCCATGGATTCAGGAGCGGAAGTATATGTCAGGAAATTCTTAAGCTTGTTTCCAAGTACTCTTGTTGGAATTCCCATGGGGCCCATTGCAAGAAGGATGTGGTTGCTGTCGCGGAGTTTCGAAGCTTCATTGAAAAGATTCGTAACGTCGTCAAGGCTGTGGGGCATGAAGGCGATTTTTGGAATCTCAAAGCCGGAAGTAGTCATCTTCTTGAGCCTTGAAATTACATCGGAAACCGGATTGTGCATGTCGTGAAAACTTCTGATGACTTTCGTATCAAAGGCAAGGGTTGCATCCTCAAGGCTTGGAATGTGAAAGTCTTCCTCAAAATCGACATAGGCAAAATTCTGTGAACGGTCCTCATCGGCAAAAGAAAGTGCACGGGCAAAAAGAACAGTACGTGCGGCCTCGCCTTCCACAAATTTTCCACCGTCTATCTGGCGGCGTATTGTGAGTATGCACGGAACGCCGGCAAGTGAAGGGAAACGCCTTACATAAAGACGTTCATTTTCATTGAGATAGTCAACTCTCAGCTCGACCATATCGATGCTGTCACGATACTTGTTGAGTATTTCAAGATTCTCGTTCAGTGTAGTGCCAGTCAGCGTAAGACATATCTTTGGTCTTTCCATATTTATGCTCCGTTCTATCTTTTTCTCAGCGAAAGGGAATTCCTGATTCTCTTGACGCGGGAAATTTTTGCTATTTCAATTTCAGTCTCTTCGGCTTCCTTGGTTTCCTCGTTTTCAACCGTAAGGAAAACAACGGGAGTCTCCGAGTTTTTAAGGATTCCTTTTGGGATTCCAAAAATCACATTGCTGCTGCCGGTGAGCTCGATTTCCACCAGGGAATTTTTTTGTATTGAACTTTCAAGCACGTTGATCTTTCCGGTGTAGTTCATTCCGAAAGCTTCCCTAAGCTCAAAGCGGACGCTCTCAGGTCTCAGCTGGTCGCTCTCAATGATAATTCTACGGGAAATTCTGTCAAGCAAGCCGTCCTTCTGGTCTCTGGTGGTCTCCATTTCTTCAAGAGTCTTTCTGAAATTCTCGAGGATTTTCAGCCTTCTTTCCCTGTTTGTCCTGTGGTATTCCAGTCCAGCCGAAACTTCTTTTGCTTCACCCAGGGAAATCCTTGATCTTCCACGGTCCACAACGGCAGGCAAAGGCGGAACTTCAACCTCAGACCTTATGCTGCGGATCTTGCCGGCAAAGTCAATTCCGGTTTTCTGCACCGCGGCATAGGCCTCAACATCGCTCATAAAGTCGAGAAGATAGACTCCAGGTGCAAGGATTTCCTTTATGTGGTTCCGGAAAAGGGGATTGTTTTCCGCCCTGAAGGCATTGTCCTCGGAAAGTTTCAGCACATATCCCCTGTATATGGAAGCGGAATTATAGGTTGCCGACCACTCGTCAAGGGAGACTTCAAGGTTCCGCGGAATTTCAAATGCCGAATATTTTTCAAGAAGGGATTTTATGTCCTCCTTTGAAAGACCGCAGTCAAATCCGCGGATCACCGACTGCCTGTTTATCTCAAAAGTGCTTGTGACATCGCATTGCCTTGCATCAAGGAATTTCACCAGTGATGAAAACTCAAGGGTTGAAAGTCCCGGCATTATGGTCACGGAAAAACCGGTGTCTATGCTTAGAAGCTTTTTTGCGCCCTGGACATTTTCGTCAATGAAATCTTCCTCCACATGGATGAGGCTGCCACCTTCGGAATTCTTTCCGCTCAAGGTCATGATGCCAAAAACTACGGCACTGTCTATCATGGCTTCTATGGCTGCGGAACCTGCATGTTCATCCGACTCGTCGGCGCCTGAAAGGATTTTTGAAAACCTGCGGCTACCAAAATCTTCCGTTCCTGATTTTTCCTTTATCAGGAAAGAGATGGCAAAAAGCTTTTCCTTTGTAAAATATTTTCCGCGGGCATAATCAAGGGTGTTTGAAAAAAATGTTGCGTTGGAAACAAGGGCACGTCTGGAAAGAAGTGCGGAACTTGCAACGCAAAGATAGACCACCTGACTTTTGAAAGGCAATGCGAAGAAAGATTCAAGGCGGTCCCAGTCAACTTCCCACAGCTTTCCGTCATCAACTTCCCGGAGAAGCACAAGATTTCTCATGCCTGTAAAAAGCCGTCTGAAAATTTCCGTGGACTCGATTCCGCATATTTCCCTGAGTTCCGTGTCGGCTTTTTTCTTCAAATCACCATTGGTCTTGCTGAAGTCAGGATGGGCAAGAATGTAGGAGATGAACACGGCGATGACCTGGGGAGAAAGGCGGATTCCGGTGGTTCCGGCTGAAGGAAATTCTTCTGCTTCCGGTTTTTCTTCCGCAATAAGGTTGCCAAGATCAAGGACGCTTTCAAGTTCCTCCTCAAGGTGGGGATTGATGGCTATTGTCTTTTTCCCGGTGATCTTGTTCTCACGGTTGTAGATTATGAGGCGTTCCTCAAGGCTGGCCATTTCCTCATAAAGATCGCCCTGGGTCATAGCCGGAACAAAAAACTTCTCAAGCTTGTTTATCTCAACATCAGGAATGAACCTTATTGCCGTAAGAACCTTGATGTCCGTTTCATCAAGATAGCTTACGAGGATTTCCCTGTTTTCTTTTTTTCGCAAAATCGTGCTGAGTTCTTCTATTAACTTTGGCTTGTTGTAGGGAGTCTTTATTTCTCCAAGATACATGTGGATGATGTCGAAGAAATAATCATCGGGAAGAGAAGAAAAACTTTCACGCCATTCAAGTATGCGTTCTACCTTTGGATCAAGTTTCATAGGCCGCACCCTTCCACCATAAGCGGTTCATCAAGTTCGTCAAAACTGCTTCTGTCGCTGTAGCGTATGATCCTGTAGCTGTATCCCTGTTCCGCAAGGAACTTCTGGCGGTTTGTGCCAAAATCTTCTTCCACGGAATTTTTTGTGATAAGGGTAAAGAATCTTGATGTGCGCTCCTTTGGCCTGAGGATTCTTCCAAGACGCTGTGCTTCTTCCTGACGGCTGCCAAAGGTTCCGCTTACCTGAATGGCAATGCTTGCATCAGGAAGGTCGATGGCAAAATTTGCAACCTTGCTTACGACAAGGACATGGATGTTGCCTGCACGGAAGTCGGCGTATATCTTGTCGCGTTCCGCATTCTTTGTCTTTCCGGTGATGATGGGGGCACCAAGTTCCTTTGCAAGTTCATCCAGCTGGGAAAGGAACTGACCGATGACAAGAATTTTATCATCAGGATATTTTTCAACCAGTTCCTTGACGACCTGGACCTTCATGGGGTTTTCACTTGCGATGCGGTGCTTTTCACGGGTTGCGGCAACGGCATATTCAAGCTCACGGTCCATAGGAAGACCAAAGCGGACTTCCACGCATTCAGCCGTAGCAATCCATCTTGCCTTCTCAAGTTCCTTCCACGGAACATCATAGCGTTTTGGGCCGACAAGGGAGAAAACATTTCCTTCGCATCCGTCTTCGCGCACAAGGGTTGCAGTAAGACCTACACGGCGCACAGCCTGAACTTCCGCAGCAACACGGAACACCGGTGCCGGCAGCATATGGACTTCATCATATATTACAAGTCCCCAGTTGTTTTTGCGGAAAAGATCAAAGTGAGGATATGGACCCGTTTTTTCGGGACGCCATGTGAGTATCTGGTAGGTTGCAACCGTAACCGGTTTTATGGTCTTTGATTCGCCTGTGTATTCCGCAACCTGATCTTTCGTAAGGTTTGTTTTGTCCAGAAGTTCATCGATCCACTGATGTACGGCGGTGATGTTTGTCGTGACTATGAGGGTGTTTGTCTTTAGCATGGACATGATGGTCATGCCGACGATTGTTTTGCCTGCCCCGCAAGGAAGCACTATGGTACCGAATCCTGTTCCAGGTCCCTTGTCACCAACAAGAGCCTGTGCGCCTTCCTTCTGGTATCCGCGGATTTCAAAAGGCTTTCCGCCTGCGGTCGTATCACGAAGATTGATTTCAAGAGGTGCGCCATCCACAAGAGGAACGTCATCCTTTACAGGCCAGCCCAGCTTGAGAAGATTCTGCTTTACCGTTCCGCGGTCAACAAGAAGAAGGCGGAAGCAGAACCGCTTTTCATCTTCTGTCAGTTCTACGGAAGGATTCGGAGGTGCCACATATTCACATGGAAAGAGCTGCTTGCGTGCGTAGGGATTGGCCTCGATCTGCTTGAAGACAAAAGGCGATGTAGAGACAAGATAAAGGTATTCCTCTTCCTGGCCGTTTTCGTTTTTTTCTTTTGGCGCTTCCACAAGACGAAGCTTGCCGAATTTTTCCGCCGTTTCTGAAATCCACACGCCTACTGCCTGCGGAATTTCATAGCGGGAATATTCCTTTAAGGTTTCCAATGCCTGATTTCCGGTGAAGCCTGCACTTGCTGCATTCCACAGTGAGAGAGGAGAAATCTGATATGTGTGCAGGTGTTCCGGCGAGCGTATGAGTTCAGCAAAAGGTATCAATGCGTTGCGGCATTCCTCTGCCCTTGGTGCATGGACATCAAGGAGGAGGGTCCTGTCAGACTGAACTATAAGCGGGTTCTCGGCATTTATCATAAGAAACTATTATATATTGAATTGAAGATGTTCTCAATAAATCAAAGGATAAAAAATAGTAACGGCGGGATGTTCAGTCTGTTATTGAGAATTCCATGAGGGAACCTATGTCCTTCAGGTGGTCGATCAATGCGGTGTAGATTGTTCCGGCTGGGGACTTTACCGTGTAGTGAAGGAAGGTCTGCTTTGAGACGATCACGCGGCTCATGTTCATGTCGTTGATTATGAGGCCGTGATTTTCAATTGTCTCACGGATTTTTTTAAGGTCAAGGTTTTCTCCCTCGTAGCAAAGATGGATGGTTTTGCTTTTTGCGGCAGGGAACCATTTTGCCTCAAGCCTTTCAAGCCCCACGAGAAGAACGAGGACAAGGAAAAGTGCCACGCCAACCTGAATGTAAAGGCCTGCACCGATTGCAAGTCCCATGCTGGCAGAAGTCCATATTACTGCAGCAGATGTAAGTCCACGGATGTTCAGGCCGGTCTTCATGATGGCGCCACCACCAAGGAAACCTATGCCGCTGATAACGCCAGATGCGATTCTTGTAGGATCTCCCCTGCCTATTGGCGCAAAGACTTCGTTTGTTGCCATGTATGAGGAAAGGAGGGAAAGCAATGCGGAAGAAACGCAGATGAGAACAAGAGTCATGAGACCTACGGCATGATTGTGCGTCTTGCGTTCAAGTCCAAGAAAAAAACCGCACAGTACTGCCAGGAGAAGTTTTATGATGCTTTCGGTCATGAAATTAAGTTCCATTTCTGATTTACTCCTGCCTCTATCTTCTGAAAAGTCCAAACTTTCTGTGTGTTTCCTGCCTTGGTTTCTCACCAGGACGAACCCATGAAACATCCCTGCGTTCAGCAGTTCCGCCTGTAGAAGCAGAATCAATGGAATCAAGATAGGAACAAAGCCATCTACCGGTTTCATCATCGCGACGGAACCCTTCCATGCTGCTGTCACCACGGACGATTACAACATCAACAAAAATGGAATCTGTACATACGGCCGCCATGTTTTCCGCAAAGGCTGCGAAGGCTGCGGCTCCCGATGCGACAAGGGGAGAAGCAATCGGGCTGAGTCCATCCTTTACCGAAGGATTTTTCAGGACATCGATTCTGTTTGGAGTTTCCTTCAGGAGGAACACAAGCTTTCCTTTGCCCTCGGAAGTTTCCCTCCTCTGGAAGGCGTTGAGAATCTCAAGGGCAAGATACTGGTAACCTGCGATCATCTCGTCACAGCCGCGGACAATTTCTTCGGAGTCCATTTTTTCCGCCTTTGACGCATACCATTCCTCGTCAAAATAAAGGACTGCCTCATCCATGCGGCCAAAAATCGTCGTGGTCTGAAGGACAAGGGATCTTGCAGACAAGGGTGATGATTTGTTCCATTCTATGGTGCACATTCCGCTTTTGGCTTCCTGCGCCTTTTCTTCTTCGTAGGCTTCCTGGTTTGCCTTGCGTTCCGCAATCGTAAGCTTTTTTGTTTCCTCGGAATCCGCAATGGTTCCCGAAACTATGATGTTTCTGCCAGAGAAAGCAACTCCGTCTGTAAAATTGCCAGCTTCCGGCATGTTTTTTCCCGCGATAAGTATGGTTTTAGACATGATTCGAGTATATCACATATAAGGCCTGTTGATAAGATTGCCTGGGCGATGACTGCGTAAAAATACCACCTCAAATTTGAATTTTTTCACCATGCGTGTTATTCTTTTTTGATGAAATCTATGCTTTTTTCTACTATAAAATTGATAGTCTCCCATCTGGCCATGGTTCTCATAGGAACCCTTGTGGGTGCTGTTCTCTATATGATCTATTCAATGTGCTCGACTCTTGTGGCAGGACAGGGATTCGCGGCATTCAATCTTGCCTTCTTCATACAGGGATTTTTCCTTTCAATTCCTTTCGTCTTTGCAATCAGCACCGCCTTCGCATCTTTCTATCTCATAAGATACAAGGAAATACCTCTTGTTTCCGCTGTGATTTTCGCTGTCATCTACATGGCCATGTGGATTTTCATCCAGCCTGTTGTCATCAGAGCCGGAATCCAGAAAGCCAGCAAGTCATCCTATGTAATCAAAAGGGAACCTCTTTCAACAGGATATTTCAGAAACACGGGTGACGGTTTCGTTTTCTACTATTCTTCCGTTGACAGGGACAACATTGCCTCGGGAATCTGCATCGACAAAAATTCCGCAGGGCAGAAAGTCTATACATTCAAGGACGTTCAACTTTCAAAAGATTTTTCAACTTTTACCGATTCACTCATCCAGACATCCATCGAGATTCCGCCTGTCACCAGATTCGCCATAAATGTCATTACCGCATACCTTGGCGTAGTCACCCTGGAATGTTCTTCAGGTTTTACAAGCTGGCTTCTTTTTTCATCCCTTGGACTTGCACTCATCGCCCTGATCTTCATGAGGGGATTCTCACGCTGGAAGCTCATCAACGTGGTCATAATTTTCTCACTGGCCCTTACGGTCATAGGCGTAAACGTAAACATGCTTTCCTTTGGCAAACTCTATTTTGCAACACAAAGGATCAGCTCACTTTTCACCTTTGCACCTGAACAGTCAAACTTTCTTCTATTTATATTCAATATTCTTCTGGCCGCCGCATTCTGCGTTTTTGGTATTGTCCTTACATCACTCAACAGGAATAGAAACTACGGCGTTAATTTTGGAGACGATCTGCAATGAAAAAACTGATACTGATTCTCTTGACCTATGTCTTTCTTGTGTTTCTGCTGATAACCGGTCTTGTCCACGCATTTGTCGACCTTCCGACCCTCATAAAGGGAACGGAAAGCAGTTATCGTTTTACCGCCGTCAACCTTGGTTTTTTCACACTCATGCCGCCTATCCTTCTAAGCGGATTTACAGTCGCATGTGCCGTAACATGGAAAAAGTCAGACAGCATAAGCCGCAGAAGATTTTCCCAGGCCATGTTTGACCGCCTCAAGACCGTAATCATAATTTCCATCGGCCTTGTATTCCTTCTGTCCATGAACGAGGAAATTCTTGTTCCGACTTTCCAGAAAAAACTTGACCGCATCGAAAATGCACCCATGGAACTTGAGTCGGCTCTTTCAACAACAAAAAACCTTCTGAACCAGGGACATCCATACATTGCCCTGCAGTACGCAAAAAGGGCCGTAGACATCGCGCCAAAAGATGAGGAAGCCCTTTCCATGCTTAAGAGAGCACAGGATGCAGTAGACCTTGAGCACGACCGCCAGATGTACAAAAAAATCACCGATGCAAAAGTCGTGAAGCCTGTACACGATGAACACGCAGGATACACAATCCTTCAGCTCCTTGAAAAATCGAGGGAAGCCGCTGAAAAAAAACAGTGGTTTGACGCACACTACTGGGCCCAGCTTGCAGTTGATGCCTGCGACGGAACAAACACAAATCTACCTGCCGCAACCCAGGCCGCAAACTACGCATGGAAACAGCTGAACCTTCCAGTGGAATTCGACAACTCTGCTGAACGTGAATACTACAAAAAAAAGCGCGAGGGATACAAAGCCTATATTTCAGGCGATGACCTCAAGGCATACTACATATTCCTCAGCCTTGGTGAAATTTCCGCAGAAAAAAGAAAAGATCCTGACGTTGTAAAATTTTTTGAGCTTGCCAAGGAAAATGTCGAGAACCAGTATTTCTTCTTTGATGAAACTGAAAACATGAACCAGCTTGCGGACAGCCAGAACGTATATTTCACACTGGACTATCCAGACGGAACAAGCAACGTCTTCTACATTTCAAAATCAATGGATGTAAAGAGGGATGGTGGTCTTGTAAGATACCTTGAGGATTTCAACGTCATCCACTACGACTCGAGCGGAGATTTCCGTTATTCATTCCACGTGCCTTATGCAAAGGTTACAGCCCAGCTTGTCTCTGAAATCGATGAATCAAGCCACGCCGTTCTTGGAATCAGCAAAAAATGGAAGAGCGTTCCAGTGATTACATTGCAGTCCGTTGACCGTACAACTGAGGGTGTAATCTCAAAACCGGTTTACGAATTCGACAGGACAGGAATGCCTCAGCGCATCCTGGACAAACTCGGCATGAAGGCACTTGAGGAAGAAGATTCGGTAACTTCCATAACATCTTTTGTCAATGTCCCAAAATCGACAATGATGATTCTGCCTATGCCTTTCTCTGACTTTCATGTCATCAACGAGGCATCTTCAGGAGCAGACACCATGTCACTTCTTTCTCTTTATAAGTTCCTGCCCGACGCCGTTGAATACGGTTTCTCAAAGGAAGTCTTCGTGGAAAATTTCCTCCAGAGAATAACGTATCCTTTCATAGCGCTCATCATGCTGATTCTCTGCGCAAGCATTGCATGGAACTACAGAATCGATGACCCGAAGGAGATCTTCAGGTTCCGCTGGATTCTTCTCATTCCTGCCCTGGGAACAATCACGCTGTTTATCTTCAGCGCATTCAGATACCTTTTCACCATGGCAAACTATGTCCTTATCGGAACCTGCGGATCTGGAGCCATCGCCGCCGCCTTTGCGATGTACATAATCCTCCTTTTTGGAGTTGCACTTCTTTTCGTTTCAAGAAGAAGCTGATTTATTGGAGGGCCCTGAGGTTATATAGGATGACTTCGACTTCGCTCAGCCATCCTAGTGCAATTCAGGATCCCCTGAGCTTTGTCGAAAGATCCTGCGGCTATTTAGTAAAACAGGATGACTTCGACTTCGCTCAGCCATCCTAGTGCAATTCAGGATCCCTGAGTGGTCCCTGAGCTTTGTCGAAGGGCATGTCGAAGGGTCCTGCGGCATATCAATCCTTGAGACCGTCCACCGCGCGGATTCTTTCCAACAATGGCGGATGGTTGTAGTTGAACACCGAGTAGATTTTTGGCGGAACCATCTCGGAAAGATTTTCACTGTTCAGCTTGATAAGGGCTGTTGAAAGTGGCTTTCCGGTTCCGCACATATCCCTGGAAAATCTGTCAGCCTGGAATTCATCACGACGGCTTGAGGCATTTGAAACAAGGGATGCGATCTTCTCAAAGCCACCAAAAGAAAGTCCAAGAAGGAAAATACCCACAAACTTCAGGGCGGCAAAACCGTTGTCCGTATCAAAACCATATCCTGCATAGAGGCCCTCATTCTTTATGAGAAGGCTAAGGGCAAACAGAACTGCAAAAATGACTGGAATCATCACGCACATTCTTTTTGTTATGTGCTGGTGTTTGCAGTGTCCAAGTTCATGAGCAAGAACCGCTACCACTTCTTCCGTATCAAGCTGCTTTATAAGGGTATCGTAGAGGACGATTCTCTTGTTTTTTCCAAGTCCTGTAAAATAGGCATTGCTGTGATTTGAACGCTTCGAGGCATCCATTGTGAATATTCCGCTTGTCTTAAATCCTGTCTTCTCAAAAAGAGCTTCAATCTTTGTCTTGAGTTCTCCATCTTCAAGCGGAACGAATTTGTTGAAAAGTGGCGCAATCCAGATAGGATAGACATAACTCAGTCCAAGTGAGATGCCAAGATAGACAAGGCCAAAAAGAAGCCACCACCATCTGTCAAAATGTCCGATGAAGGCAACGGCAGCAAGCAGAAGCGGAACTCCAATCAGCACAGAGACGAAGGTTTCCTTTATGCTGTCAAGGATGAACATCTTCAAGGTCATGTTTGAGAATCCGAATTTTTTTTCAATCCTGAATTCCCTGTAGAGGCTGAAAGGCATTCCGATTACAGCAGACGGAACCGACGACAGGAACACAAAAAGAAGAATCGTCAGGTAGACATTTCCGGTCCAGTTCCATGCAAACTCAAAAACGGAAACATAGAAGCCACAGAAAACCAGGGCAATCCCAAGAACAAGGCTGACCACGTTCTTTGGAATCCAGTAGAAATATTTTGCATTCTCATAGGCGCAGGTAAGCTTAAGTTTTTCAGCATCCACGTGTCCCACAAGTTCAGCCGGAACTTCAAAGCCGTGTTTTTTACGGTAAGAATAATCTATGAGTTCAAGAATCTGGTTGATGATGAAATCAAAGGCAGATCCTGCCAGAAACAGAATTATGAAAATATTTGAACAGTCCATATAGTTTGTCTCCATTTTAGTCCTCGTAGACCAGCTTGCCTGCAAGGAATGTCTTCAAGACTTTTCCGGTGAGTTTCTTTCCTTCAAGCGGAGTGAACTTGCCCTTGCTTGCAAATTCCTCGCCCTTCACTGTCCACTGCTTTTCAACATCAACAAGAACAAGGTCGGCGTCATAGCCTTCAACAAGCAGGCCTTTGTTTTTCAGTCCGAGAAGTTTTGCGGGATTTGCACTCATCAATTTTGAAAGCTGCTTGAGGGGCATTTTGTTTTCCCTGCACAGAACCGTGTTGCATACAGCAAAGGCTGTCTCTATTCCGCTGAATCCAGGCGCACCGTTTTTCTTGTCTTCCGCAGTATGTGGAGCATGGTCTGTACCGATGCAGAATGCCTTTCCTTTTTTCAGGGCTTCGATAAGGGCAAGACGGTCTGTTTTCTTTCTGAGTGGCGGATTTACAATGTTGAAGATTACAGGAGATTTTCCGCTTTCAAAATAAATGTGGTGCGGAGTGATTTCATAGGTTACGTCCACTCCGTCTTTTGCTGCAAGCTCCGCAGACTTTACGCAATGCTCCGTGCTTACGTGGCACAGATGAATGTGGCAGCCGGCAGTCTTTGCAAGTCTCAGGTTTCTGTCTGTGGCAGAATCTTCCGCACATGAAAGAATCTCATCTGCTTCCTGAAGCAGCTTCACTGCCTTTGGACCATCAGACTTCATTTTCTTCAAGGCCTCTGCCCTAAGTGGACGTGCGGCTGCAGCAAGAAACGGATCCTCGCAGTGGCAGCTTACAATGATTTTTTTTGATGCGGCCTTCTTCATGGCTTCAAGCATCAGGTCGCTGTCCATGACTTCCTTTCCGTCTTCGGTGATAAGAGGAACAATTTTCGGATCGATTTTGTCCAGATGGCTGATTGTCTTTCCGTCAAAATCTTTCGTGATGGAAACTGATTGGATCACGTTGCACAGGCCTGCCTTTTTTGCCCTGGCAATATTTTCTTCCGCCATTTTCTGGTTTGAACATACAGGACTTGTGTTCGGCATGAGGACCACAGTTCCGTAGCCACCCTTCGATGCGGCCATGCTTCCTGTAATGATGTCCTCTTTCTGTGTCAATCCGGGATCACGGAAGTGTGCATGGGTGTCGATGAAGGAAGGCATCAGGACTGCCCCACAGGCATCGATTTTTTCTATCGTGGAATTTTCATCGTGAATCATTTCCCTGACAGTCTGCCTGCCAGGAAAGCAATCGATTTTTCCGTTCTTGATGACGACAGCGAACCCTTTCTTGTCCATTGTCGCATCAACAAGACGTGCGTTATAAATAAGAATTGTATTGCTCATGCAAGCAATTATATTTTTATTCTTTTAAAATTGCTACATTGAAAAAGAAAACAGAATCAGCTTCTAGTCTTCTATGGAACCGAGAGTTCCGCCCTTGTAAAGATCATCGCAGTAGACGCAGCGGTATTCCTTCTTCTCAGGATTTGTAAGGCGGAACTGTGGAGTCACGTAAGTTTCTGTAACCGTAATGCATCGAGGATTCTTGCAGCGGATTACTCCTTCAACTTTTGACGGAAGTTCCATCTTGATCTTGCGGGCAATCTTTGAGTCCTGGATTACATTCACCGTAATGTTTGAGTCGATGAATCCAAGTACGCTGTAGTCAATGTTGATGATATTGTCGATCTTGATGATGTCCTTCTTTCCAGATTTACCGGAAGAAGCATTCATGATGAGCGCCGTAGCAAAGTTTGCCTTGTCCAGTCCAAGCCACTTGAACACGCGCCATCCAAGTCCTGCCTGAATGTGGTCAATTACAAGTCCGTTCTTTATTGTATCTACGTTAAGCATTTGTTACCTCTCTAAATTCTATGTAAAAGCATAGGTACTTTATAATTTGCAGTTGTCAATGCTGGCGTATAAAAAGGCGGGCCCCAGCGACGGAATGAAGGGCAATGGATAACCTCCCGCTTCATCAATAAAAGGCTACGTGCCTTTTTGGCGGGCCCCTCCTTCCCCTTCATTCCTGCGTCCCACCCACTTTTTAGTGGAACAGCATTGACAGCGAACTACAATGCTCCTGTAACTTTTGCGATGAGCGACATACGGGCATACATTCCGTACTTGACCTGTTTGAAATATGCTGCTCTAGGATCATCATCAACCTCAACTGAAATCTCGTTTACACGTGGAAGCGGATGAAGGACGATCATGTCCTTTTTTGCCATCTTCATCTTTTCACGGTCGAGGATATAGCTGTCCTTGAGACGGATGTAATCCTGCTCATTGAAAAATCTTTCCTTCTGAACGCGGGTCATGTAAAGAATGTCCAGGTCGCCGATGACATCTTCCATACGTTCAGCTGTGGTGAATTCTATTCCGGCTGGCTTGAGGAGATCCTCGGTAATGTATTCCGGTACCTTAAGTTCCTCTGGGCTGATGAACACAAACTTGTTGTTCTTATAGCGGCACATGGCCTGTGTAAGTGAATGGACTGTACGACCGAATTTAAGGTCGCCGCAGAAACCGATGGTATGGCCTTCAAAGCCTCCCTGAAGGGCACGGATTGTAAGAAGGTCTGTAAGTGTCTGTGTCGGATGGCTGTGTCCGCCGTCACCTGCGTTGATTACAGGAACAGGGCTGTACTGGGATGCAAGGAGGGCTGCTCCTTCCTTTGGAGTACGCATGGCAATCACGTCAACGTAGGAACTTACTACGCGGATCGTATCAGCAAGGGTCTCTCCCTTTGTTCCGCTTGTAACATTTGCATCTGCAAAACCTTCAACAGTTCCGCCTAAATGAAGCATGGCTGCCTCAAAAGAAAGCCTGGTTCTTGTACTTGGCTCAAAAAAAAGTGTCGCAAGAATTTTCCCGCGACACACATCCTGAAACGATTTAGGATCAACAATCATCTGCTCTGCCAATGTACAGATCTCATCGATTTCTGAGACTGAAAGATTAGTTGGCTCAATAACGTGCCTTCCTTTTAGCATAACGACCTCACTTGAAATTTTTGAGAGTTTACCACAATGAAAGACTTTATTAAAGACTTGGGGCCACGAAAAATTCATTAAATTGAACTTCTCCGTGGCCCCATGGCATCTCAGTTTGATTCAAGTTCCCGCTTTGTCTTTTCCCATTCAAGCCTTCTGTTTTCCTGGTCCGTGGTGATTGTATCCTTCAGCAGCGTCATGCAGTTTTCATAGAGCATCTCATAGAGCTTTGGCAGCAGGGTCTGTTTTGCGATTTCCTCAAGACCCTGGGCTCCGTTGAAATGGATGAACATGAAAACAAAAAGGTCATCACTCCCGTTGCTTACGGGACGGTTCATGAAAAGAACGGCACTTGTCCTTACATGGGCACCTTTTACAGTCATCTGAATTCCGTCTATCCTTTCATAAAGCGGCATGTTGAGCATTCCATGGGGAAGGACAAATGAAAAATGGCTGAGCGATATGTCCTGCAGCTGCCCCTTGTATGAATTCTTGTTGAAGACAAAATCAAATGTACTGTTGTTGTTGCACAGAGCCCTTACCTGCTTTCGGCGGCCCATGGCCTGGTTTGCATAAAGCACTTTTTCAATGATTCCAAAATTGTTCTTCTTCTGGTATTCAAGCTGGATGCAGCCGCACATGATTCCTATATCAAAAAGATAGATCTTCTCTATGACCGGTTTTTCTTCTTTGTTCTGTCTTTTTGTGAAAAGGACACCGATTAAAACCTTGCCCTCATACTTTGAATTGATTCTCCTGATGAACTGTGACCATGTCTCACCTTTTGGAGAAGGCGAATCAATGTTGAAGAAAAGGATTATGTCATTGAAGGTGTCATAAAGATAGTCGATGTAGTTTTCTAGGGAAAAATTAGGAAGCTTGCCGACAAAATACGATTCAAACCCGTCGACGAGATATTCCTCGCAGAAATTCTCAGGCAAAAGAGACGTGTCAGGCTGAATGAAAAAAGTTTTGCGCCCGGCAATGATGGCGCTGTTCTGTTCGTTCATAAATTCTCCTCCACAATTATAATATCACTGGCACCGATTTTCCATAAAAAAATTGTAATTGCAATGATAAATAATTTTCTATATTATTGTTGCATTATGGAAAAACTTAAAATTTTGCTGGCAAAAGGCCGCATTTACGAATCAGTTTATGAACTCTTGAGCGATGTTGGAATTTCCATCCATCTTCCTGACAGAACATATTTTCCTATTACCAATCAGGATGACCTTGCATTCCAGGTAGTCAAGCCACAGATCGTCAGTGCCCTTCTTGCAGGCGAAAAGGCTGATGTTGGTTTCAGCGGAAAAGATTGGGTTTATGAAAACGGAGTTCAGGACAATGTTGTTGAAATCATGGACTTTGGATTTGATCCTGTACGCATCGTTGCTGCAGTTCCGGAATCAGTTGATTACCATTCACTTCTCAAAAAGCCTGTTACAATCGCAACTGAATATCAGAACCTTACAAAAAGATATATTGAAGAAAATAATATCGACGGAACTGTATTCCGCACTTGGGGAACATCTGAAGGCTTCGTTCGCGACAGTGAAGATTCAGAAGCACAGATCCTCATCGACAACACTTCAACAGGTTCATCCCTCAAGGCAAACCGCCTTAAGATCGTTGATACCCTCATGACTTCATCTACAAGGATGTATGCTTCAAAATCCGCCATGGCAGATCCAGAAAAGAAGCAGAAGATCATGGAACTCAAGATGCTCTTTGAGGCCGTAATGAACGCACGCTCAAAGGTAATGCTTGAAATGAATGTTGCGGAAGACAAGTTTGAAGCTCTCGTAAAGGGAACTCCTTCAATGAAGAGTCCTACAGTCAGCCCTCTCTTTGGCGGCAACGGATATGCAGTCAAGATTGCAGTCCAGAAGAAAGACGTTCCAAACCTTCTTCCAAAGCTCAAGGCCCTTGGCGCAACAGATATCGTTGAATACGAGCTCCGCAAGGTGATGGCATAAAAACTCTGGCCACTGCATTGCTTGCCTTATGACGCGCCGTCCATGGCGCTACGCTTACGCGAAGAACCGTCCCTTCCCGGGGACGGTTTTTTTTATTCCTTTAAATTTATACCTCTATCATTTATTGATCTACCCTATATTGTATAATATTAATTGAAAATCAAGAAATTGGCGTTTTACTATTTTTTTGATTAAAATTATTAACGTACTTTGCTCAAATACACAAAAAGGAGATTTTATTATGGTTACAATTGATGATTTTTGCGGACAGAAAAATGGTTATTCAAGATCCATTACATTGAGAAACAAGTTGATTCCAATTGGAAAGACTCAGGAAAATCTGGACAAACTTAATCTGCTTGATAATGATAAGAAGAGGGCTGATTCCTACAAGCAGGTTAAAGATCTTATTGATGATTTTCATCGCTCGTTTATTCAGGATGTTTTGAGCAAGGTTTCTTTTGAATGGGGACCTTTGTATGATGAATTTGATTTTACGGATGTGTTTGGTCAGGAAAATGTAAAAAGAGCAGCGATGATTGCAGCGGCGGGCTTTCATCATTTCCTGATGACCGGACCTCCCGG
>CALELJ010000076.1 GCA_937902445.1 uncultured Treponema sp.
GATTCATTTTGCTGACATATCTAGTTTTGTCTTTTTTTCCTTCCCTGTTTCTGTCGAAGAACAGTTGACTTTTGGTCAACCCCGTCGTTGCGACGGTGAAAGGAATATATATCTGATTTAAAATAATGTCAACCGAATTTTCATTTATTTTAAAGAAATTTCAAGAATTTTTTAGAATTTTTATGAATTTTATATTTTCCGGGAGAATTCAGTTGAAATGCTTTGAAAATAGTAGAAATAATCAGTGGATTACTTCGCCGTTCCGGCTCGCAATGGCGAAAGCGATTGATTAGGTTGGAAGGCGTGATCTTTCGTAACTTTCGCCACAAGAATTGCCGGAGGCAATTCTTGGATGATGAACTAAGATCAAGGGGACAGACCCCGTTGTAAATATGGATTGCTTCGCTACGCTCGCAATGACGAAAGCATCTGATATTCTAGAGGGATGGACACTTTTTAGTGAGATGGATGGCGGCGAGGATGTCGACACAGAACAGGAAGGATAGAATTCCGTAGATGAGGGCGGATTTTCTTTCTATGAGATCGTTTTTTGTTCCGTAGATGAGACAGACAAGAACGAGAATTCCGGATAGACCTATGGAAAGGCAGTCGAACAGGAAACAGAAGGCAGTGATGATTATCCCCATGGGCATTATCGCCATGGACAGGCCGACGGTAAACATCAGGATATAGTACGGAATATGAAAGAACTTGATTTTCAGGATCTGCGGAAGGAGTCTTTTGAGTTCCGTCTGGGGGAGAAGCTTGATGATTTTTACAAAACTGAACACGGCAAAAACAAAATTAACGACATTAAGAAGCAAAATCAGTGCACATACTGAGACGAGAAGGAAACGCTGAGATTCTGAGAAATTTCCACAACCGAACATTGTGACCAGATCGACGAGCAGCAGATAGGGAAACAGAATGAATGGCAGCAGTTCTTTTGTTTTCATGTGATGAATATACAATGCCGGGATGGAATTGCACAAGGATTGCCAGAGGTAATTCTTGAATGATGGACTAAGTCCGAGGGGACAGACTCTTCGACGGGGTAGTAAAAAAACACACGGCCCTTTCGACAAAGCTCAGGGGGCCTGGAACGAGCTATAAAAGAGCATACGACCCTTCGACGAAGTTCAGGGATCCTGACTTCTTGCACTCAGGAATCCTGGGCGGGGCGAAGGGGATGGTTGTTGCGATCACAGGGGGAGGAGGATTTCGTGGGGCTGCTTTGCAAAATAGTCGCGGATTTTTTCTTCTGTGTCTTCCAGGGATCTGTAGTTCTGGAGCTGGGACTGAAAGTAATGGCCGAAGGCGAACTGCTGGCAGTAGTAGCCGAAGAAACGCTGGATACGGGTTTTATGGAATTCCGCAGGCTGATAGTTTTTTACGTCCTCGACAAAATCAAGGGCAAGCTGTCGGCGGTCTACGGTGAAGGATTCAGTTCCGTAGATTTCACGGAAAATCCATGGCTTTACGGCGGCGGCACGGGCTATCATTATTCCGGCTGCATGAGGAACCTTTGACTTTACATATTCTGCGGTGGCGGAATTTTCTACTGCACCATTTACAACCACCTGGATTTTGTTTTCATAGCGGAGGGCAAGTTTTTCTGCCCATTCATATTTTGGAAGGCCGCGGTATTTTTCTTTCATCGTGCGCGGATGGAGTGCTATCTGGGTTACGCCGTTGGCTACTAGCATGTCGGTGAAATCAAAGAAAGTCTGTTCCGTGAAGTTTTCTGCACCAAGGCGGCATTTTACACTCAGGCGGAATTCCTTTTCCTGCCCTGCACTGCATTTTTCGATTTCTTTTTTCACGAGGCTGATGCATTTTTCCGTTTCTGAAAGAGGCTTTGTCATCCATGCGATGCCGGCTCCTGTCTTGAATATCTGAGGTGCACTGCAGCCCATGTTGATGTCCACGCCTATGCCGCCACCTGCAAGGACTACGGGAACTGCGGCGGCCATTTTTTCCGCATCCCAGCCGGTAAGCTGCCATACGATTTTTTCCGGAACAGGGCCGTTGAGGAGATAGTACTTTTCAAAAGGGCCCATGTTCAGGAGGGATGAGGCGTTGATCATTTCTGTGTAGTATTCGTCACAGCCGCCGAATTTTTCTACGGCGCGGCGGAAAGGTTCGTGGCTTAAGGTTGCCATTGGGGCGCAGATAAGTTTCATGGAGGGGATTGTAGAGGTTTAAGGGGGAGAATTCAAGGATAATTCATAATTCATAATTAATAATTAATAATTAATAATGGACGGTTCGACTGGTAGATAAACGGACCCTTCGACTGCGCTCAGGGATCCTGGGCGAAAGCAATTGTCATCTTAGATGCCGACAATCGCATAACTTTCGCCACAAGAATTGCTAGGCAATTCTTGAAAGATTTCATAGAGGTGGATGAGCAGGACTGCTGAGCGGAGTCGAAGCAGCCTGCTGTTTTTTTTGTTTGATGGCGGACCCTTCGACTGCGCTCAGGGATCCTGCGGCGGGGCTAGAGAGTTTCTATGACTTTGGCGGCTTCGTCAAGGTATGGGAGATTCAGGTCTTCTGCGAGGCCGTTGTCTACTTTGGCTTCCATTGGGATGCGGGCCAGAACAGGGATGTTGAATTCCTTTGATGTGGCGTCAATAGTTCCGTCGCCGAAAATCCTGATTTCCTTTCCGCAGTCCGGGCACTTTATGTAACTCATGTTTTCAACAAGGCCAAGGATCGGGATGTTCATCATGTTTGCCATGTTTACGGCTTTTTCAACGATGGTGCGTACAAGCTGCTGTGGAGATGTTACGACTATGATTCCGTCTACAGGCATTGTCTGGAATACGGTGAGAGGCACGTCGCCTGTTCCAGGTGGGCAGTCTACGAACATTACATCTACGTTTTCCCATACTACGTCGGTCCAGAACTGCTTTACAGCCCCGGAAATTACAGGTCCACGCCATACAACCGGATCGTTTTCATTCTGGAGGAGGAAATTCATGGACATCATCTGGATGCCTGTTTTTGATTTTACTGAATAGAGGAATCCGTCTTCAGCTGTTCCGCCGCTTGTGGCACGCTGGGTGTTGAGTCCGAATGCCTTTGGTATTGAAGGACCGGTGATGTCGGCGTCCATGATGGCGGTTTTGAGTCCATCTCTCGATGTTTTGCAGGCAAGCATGGTTGTGACGAGGGATTTGCCTACCCCGCCCTTGCCTGATACGATCGCAATTACTTTTTTTACGCTTGAGTTTTTATGCAATGTTTCGTGTACCGGTCTTTTTGAGCAGTCCTTGCCGCATGATGAGCATGAACCACCGCAACCTGAATTTTCAGCCATAGGTTTACCTCTAAAAAATTGAATGAGTATGGGTTAAATATAGTAATATTTGGGAAATAATTCAAATCATGT
>CALELJ010000077.1 GCA_937902445.1 uncultured Treponema sp.
CGCAAAAACTTTGGACATTTCCGTGTTCAGAAGCCTACACATTACATCATCCTTTCGGGAGACCAGCTTTACAAGATGGACCTTAAGGAGTTCATGAATGAACACATTGAAAGCGGTGCTGAAATCACAATCGCAGCAAAGGCCGTCAACCGCCGTGATGCAACAGGTTTCGGTATCATGCAGGTAGATGATACAAACAGAATCACAGCTTTCATGGAAAAACCAGCAGCCGATCTTAACATTGACCACTGGAAGATTCCAGAAAAATCACGCGGAGACCTTCCTGCAGACCTTGAATACCTTGCATCAATGGGTATCTACATCTTCAATGCAGACACAATGGAAAAACTCCTTGACAATGAAAAGACAGACTTTGGTAAGGAAATCATTCCAATGGCCATCAAGGATCACCAGGTCAACAGCTATATCTTCAATGACTACTGGGAAGACATCGGTACAATCCGCTCATTCTACGAGGCAACACTTGACCTTACAAACCCAGTTCCTGCATTCAATATGTATGAAGAGACAAAACCTGTTTATACACAGATGAGCAATCTTCCACCTAGCAAGATCAACAATGCTACACTTTCTTCTACTCTTGCAAGTGAAGGATGCGTCATCACAGACAGCAGCATCAAAAAGTCTGTTATCGGTGTCAGATCAATCATCCGTGAAGACTGCGACCTTAAGGGCGTTGTAATGATGGGTGCCGACTTCTACGAAACAGAAGAAGAAAAAGCTGCCAACAAGAAGAAGAAGATTCCTGACATGGGAATCGGTAAAGGATACAAGATTGAACGTGCAATCATCGACAAGAACGCACACATCGGAAACAACTGCTGCATCAATGTCAGCGGAAAGAAGTACGATGACGGTGATCACGGTCTTTTCTACAGCGCAGAAGGAATCATCGTTATCCGCAAGGGTGCAGTAATTCCTGATGGTACTGTAATCTAATTTTTAATGTTATCCCCGCTTACAAGGAGATGGGGAACATATATACGGGTTTCAAAAGAAGCCTTGTTGAGAAAGCACAGTGTTTGTTTTGGGTTGTGTTCTAACACTTTAAGACCCTTTTCAAAACTGTGCTTTTTTATTTGATTCATCAGGGAAAACTATTTCTCGCCAAGGTAATTCATTATAAGTTCAAAGGATTCCACAACCTGGCGTGTCTTGTCAGTGGCGATTTTTTCAAGAATGGCATTGCCGGTGTGCTTGTCCGGATGAAAGTACTTCAATCTTTCCTTATATGCCTTTTTCACTTCTTCCTTTGTCGCGCTGACTGTAATTCCAAGATTTCTGTAAGCCCTCATGATTTCTGGAGTCAGCTTTTTCAGGATTGTGGCAGGTTCAGATGCAGACATTTTTTTATGGCCCGGATTTTTTCTGCGTTCCGTCGAAAACTTCTTTTCGTGTTTTTCGGTTTCCTGAGGCTTGACATCTTCGTCCTGCTGTTTTTCAACCGGAGGTTTTACAAATTTAACGTGGCCGGCTTCCAGAGTTTCATTCAGCAGATCTCCAAGCCTGTCATACATTGTCTCCATCGTTGCTCTCCCCATCCTCAATGCCCCATTCGGCAAGTTTCCGCTGCAAAGTCTTTCTACCTATGCCCAGAACCTCAGCTGTTTTTGTCTTGTTGTTTTTCTGTGCTGCAAGGTTTTGCTCAATAACAATTCGTTCAGCATCATCAAGGGAAATTCCAAAAGGAACAGAAATGGCATTTTCCCTGGAACTGCTGGCAATGTTTACAGGCAGATCATCAATCGTAATTTCATCTCCACTGCACATTACAACGGCACTTTCAACACAATTTCTAAGTTCCCTTATGTTTCCAGGCCAATCATAAGCATTCATTGCAGCCTTGGATTTATTGTCAAAACCCTTTATGCTCTTTCCGTTTTCATCATTGAACTTTGAAAGAAATGATGCCATAAGAAGAGGCAGATCACTTTTTCTTTCTCTCAATGGCGGAACTTCTAGTCTAACAACATTCAGCCTATAATACAGATCTTCCCTGAAACGACCTGCCTTCATCTCGTTTTCAAGATTTCTGTTTGTAGCTGCAATAACTTTCACATCTACATGAATTGTTTCTTCTCCGCCTACTCTTTCAAACTCTCTTTCCTGTAAGACACGCAAAAGTTTAATTTGAGTGCTTTGGTCTATTTCTCCAATTTCATCAAGAAATATTGTGCCTGAATCTGCAAGCTCAAATTTTCCTTTTTTATCACTTATAGCACCTGTGAATGCTCCTTTTACATGACCAAAGAGTTCACTTTCAAGCAAATTTCCGTTAAGTGCTGCCAAATGTGTCTTTATAAATGGTTTGTCTTTTCTGTCAGAAAAATTCACAACACTTTGGGCTACAAGCTCCTTACCAACACCGCTTTCGCCTGTTATAAGTACAGATGCTTTTGTGCTTGAAACTTGTTGAATTGTTTCCTGAAGTTTTGCCATCTTTGGACTTTTAC
>CALELJ010000078.1 GCA_937902445.1 uncultured Treponema sp.
TGCTCAGACTCAGACAATGAAAAGTTCTAACGAAACTTCTGTAGAAGACCTCTACTTGAGCAACGTTCAGGACGTAATCATTACAGAACTTGCAAACTCTCAGGATTATGACAACAAGCTCGTTGCACTTCAGTATCTCGAAGAATCTGTAAAGAGCGGAAAAGTTTCTGAAGAACAGCGTGTAGCACTCAAGAACCTCGCAGGAGAAGGTGTAACTACAAAAGTAAGAACAAATGGTCGTCTTATGAACAACTTCCCTGATATCCGTGCAAAAGCATGTGATCTTCTTGGAGAAATCAAGACTGAAGAGTCAAAGAATGCCCTTCTTACTATTGTAACTGATGACAACGAGCCAATGGTTGTAAGTGCAGCAATCCGCTCACTTGGAAACATCGGAATCAATGACAACGATGAAGTCATCAACATGATTGAATTCGTTCACAAGAGATATGCCGCACTCAACCCTACAAGCTCTCTTGCACTTGAAGTTCTCAACGCATATGAAAAGCTTGCTCCAAATGTACAGGACAAGGGACCTATGATCCAGTCTATTTCTGAAATCAGAACAAACTATAGATATGCAACACCTGTAAGAACAAGAGCAACTGAACTTCTCAAGTCTCTACAGGGAAGCAGCAACAAAAAGAAGAACAATACAAACGAAGCCAAATAATTTTAGGTTTTGAATAAAAAAAAGACATTCGTTTTGCGAATGTCTTTTTTTTTGCCCTATCCCTATCTGAAGCTTTTATTTCATCTTTTTCAGTGCCATCACCATCACCGGCACAATGAATGAAACAGAAAAAATCCATGCCGTTGGATCTGCAAAACAGATTGCAGAATAGCCGTAGACAGGAACAAAAATAAAGGTGACAAGAGACCTTGCCGCAAGTTCAAAGAAACCTGCAAACATTGCCTTTCCTGAATATCCTATGCTCTGGAGTGAAGGCCTCCATATGTTCAGTATTCCGATAACCCAGTAGAACATGCCCAAAGTCACAAGATATTGTTTTGCATACATTATGACATCAGTTTCTTCCTTGTGTATGAAAAGCATTATGAAGCATTCACCAAAGAACCAGAAAAGAAATCCAAGACAGAAACCAAAGGCAACTCCTATGATTGTACCCTGCATCAAGCCTTTTTTAATCCTGTGGATTTTATGGGCTCCCATGTTCTGGCTTGCAAAGGTTGACACTGCAATACCAAGGGCCACAAAGGGAGAGAAAAACAGCTGCTTAAGCTTTGTGACGGCCGTGAAACTTGAAATGTATATTGAACCAAGGCTGTTGTTTGCTGTCTGCAATATCATGCTGCCGATTGCCGTAATTGAAAACTGCAATCCCATGGGCAGGCCAAGGGAAAGAAGAGTAAGTATCATACTGCCGCTAGGTACACAGTTTTCCCTGCGAAGCCTGAGCACCTCAACTTTCCGGTGTATGTAAAAGAAACAGAAGATTCCGCATAATCCCTGGGAAACAACGGTGGCCAGGGCCGCTCCAAGAACACCAAGACCAAGTACCATGACACAGATAAGATCAAGGCAAAGATTGAAGACCGTTGAGAAGACAAGAAATACAAGAGGAGTCCTTGAATCCCCTACTGCCCGCAGAATACCAGCCATGTAGTTGTAAAGGATCATAAGCGGAATGCCGGAAAATGTAGTCACAAGATATGTGTATGCGTTTTTGAAGATGTCTGAAGGTGTATTCAGGAGATGTAGGATTTCAGAACAGAAAACAACGCATAGTGATGTAACGACTACAGCGACGGAAAAAAGAAGGACCATTCCGTTGAAGATATTTTTCTTCATGGAATCTATGTCATTGGCACCAAATCTCTGTGCAACAGGAATGGTCAATCCGGTTGTCAGTCCCTCACAAAACCCAAGGACAAGAAACTGGACTGAAGATGAAGCCCCAACGCCTGCCAGGGCATTGGAACCAAGATAGAGGCCGACTATTGAAGTGTCAGCCATATTGTAAAACTGCTGGAGAAGATTCCCCAGCAGCACCGGTAAAGAAAATGAGAGGATAAGCCTTAATGGATTTCCCTCAGTAAGATTTTTCGTCATTTACCCTACCTCGGATCAAAGATCCGGTTAAATCTTCATGTTCATTGCTTCGCGTACTTCATCAAGAGTCTGGCAGGCAATTGCACGTGCCTTGTCCACACCTTCAAGGAGCACCTTGCGGATGTAGTCTTCGTTCTTTTCAAGTTCTGCACGCTTTGCACGCAATGGGCGAAGTTCCTCGTTGAGGGCCTCTGTAAGGCACTTTTTGAGTTCTCCGCTACCCTTGTCTCCGATGCGTTCAGCAACTGCGGCAGGATCTTCCTTTGTACAGAGGGAAATAAGGGAAAGAAGATTTGCAACTTCAGGACGATTTACAGGATCATAAGTAATGTTTCTGTCCTGATCTGTTTTTGCTTTTTTAATAAGTTTTGCAGTTTCATCTTCTGTTGCAGAAAGCATGATTGCATTTCCGCGAGATTTAGACATTTTCTGGCTTCCATCAAGACCAAGAATCATTGGAGTTTTA
>CALELJ010000079.1 GCA_937902445.1 uncultured Treponema sp.
TTTAGTGCACAAAATGCATCCAAAGTCAGGCAGCCTTATTTTTTTTCGTTGCTTTTTATTTTTTCTGTGCTATACTTAATTTTATTAAAGGATTCTACATCTTTAAGGAGGATACCCCTATGGCAAAACAGGAACTTTATGAACGCAGTCCTATCCGTGCATTTGACGCAGCAGCAAATGGTGGACTCAAGGCAGGAGAAATCGGACTTATCACAGCCAAAAAAGGCTTAGGAAAAACTCCGGTGCTTGTACAGTTTGGAATGGACACATTGCTCAATGGAAAGCAGCTTGTCCATGTATCATTTGACCAGCATTCAAATGAAAGCGTAAAATCTACTTACGACAATATTTACAATGAAATCGCAAAAAAGAAGACAATTGCAAATGCTGCTGACGTAAAGGAACAGATTTCACGTAACCGCACAATCCTCAACTTCAACCAGGACAACTTCAGTCTGGAAAAGGTTGTGAACACTTTGAATGCACTTAAGGCAGGTGGAATTGCCGTTGCTGGTGTTGTTATTGATGATGTTGATTTCTCAAAGGTTAAGGAAGCAGACATCCAGGCAGTATCAAGCTACGCAAAGGCTACAAAGACAAAGATTTGGATCAGCTCACCATGCGATTCTGATGTCCTCGAAGATCAGGCACCAAAGGCAGTGCTTTCATACTTCTCTGGTGTAGTTCATCTTTCTGCAAAGGGAAAGGAAACTGCAGTTCAGATTCTCAAGATGGGAAAGAACACAAACATCGAATCAAGCCTGAAGGTTGACACAAAGACCTGGCTTATTGCAGCAAAATAGAATGAAGGGAATTGAAATTTTCCTGTATATTTCTATAATTAAGAAACTTTAGAAACAAGGTTTTTGAAGTAATCCAGATTACTTCAAGACTTTTTCTATGGGCGGACATTCAATAGAAGGACTGAATGTCTGCCCTTTTTTTTATTCCCAGCATTACATTTACATGAAAAGAGTTGAAATCACTGGAAACGCCTTGAATTCATTCCGTCTTTTCTATATACTTATACCTCAGTATGAAAAAAGCAGCAGCAATGAAACATATTGGGAAACACACCTTTTGTCTTGTTGATGCTTCTATTTATTTTGAATTTTAGCTGAATTCGCCATCGCGGGTTCAGCTTTTTTTTTAAGGGGTTACAAAAAAATGGCAAAACGCACAGACATCAACAAAGTTTTGATTATCGGTTCAGGCCCAATCGTCATCGGTCAGGCATGTGAATTCGACTATTCAGGTACACAGGCTTGCAAAGCCCTTCGTGAACAGGGATACAAAATCGTTCTCGTAAACTCAAACCCTGCAACAATCATGACAGACCCGGTCATGGCAGATGCAACATACATTGAGCCTCTCAATCTTGAGCGCCTTACACAGATCATCGAAAAGGAACGCCCTGACGCCCTTCTTCCAAACCTTGGAGGACAGACAGGTCTTAACCTTGCCCAGGAACTCAACAAGGCTGGCGTCCTTGACAAGTACGGTGTAAAGGTTATCGGTGTAAACCTTGATGCAATTGAACGTGGTGAAGACCGCGAAATCTTCAAGGAAACGATGCAGAAGCTTGGAATCAAGACTCCGGCATCTGATATCTGTTATACAGTTGAAGAAGCAGAAAAGATCGCAACTGAAATCGGATTCCCTATCGTTGTTCGCCCAGCATACACAATGGGTGGTGCCGGCGGCGGATTCTGCTACAACATGGAAGAACTCCGCACAATCGTTACGAACGGTCTCGACCTTTCCCTCACACACCAGTGTCTCATCGAACAGTCAATTCTCGGATGGGAAGAGCTTGAAGTAGAAGTTGTACGCGACTCGAAGAACCAGATGATCGCAATCTGTACAATTGAAAACATCGATGCTGTCGGTGTTCACACAGGTGACTCATTCTGTGCTGCCCCATTCATGACAATCGACAAGGAACTTGAAGACCGCCTTGTAAAGGATGCGTTCAAGATCGTTGAATCAATCGGTGTCATCGGCGGTACAAACGTTCAGTTTGCACACAACCCAAAGACAGGTGAAGTTGTGATCATCGAAATCAACCCTCGTACATCACGTTCCTCTGCCCTTGCTTCAAAGGCTACAGGTTTCCCTATCGCCCTCGTTTCAGCAAAGCTTGCTTCAGGCATGACACTTGATGAGATTCCATATTGGCGCGACGGAACTTTGGACAAGTACACAGCAGGTAGTGCTCCAGACGGAGACTACGTTGTTCTTAAATTCGCACGCTGGGCATTCGAAAAGTTCCGTGGTGTAGAAGATTCACTGGGAACACAGATGAAGGCAGTCGGCGAAGTTATGGCCATCGGTAAGACTTTCAAGGAAACATTCCAGAAGGCAATCCGCGGGCTTGAAAACGGACGTGCAGGTCTCGGTTTCGCAAAGGATTTCAACAAGAAGTCTGCCGACGAACTCTGCGACATGCTAAAGACTGCAAGTTCAGAAAGATGGTTTATCCTTTACGAAGCAATCCGCAAGGGAGTTTCTTTGGACAAGCTTAACGAACTTACTTTTGTAAAGAAGGAATGGCTCCAGGAAATGGCTGAACTTGTTGCAACAGAAGAAAAGATGCTTCAGACACCGGGTCAGCTTCCTGCAGACGACCTTCTTATCCAGGCTAAGAAAGAGGGATTCAGCGACAAGTACATTGCAAAGATCCTCGGAATTCGCGAAAAGGATGTCCGCAAGAAGAGAACAGAACTTGGCGTAAAGGAAGGATGGCTTGCAGTTCCAGTTTCTGGCGTAGAAAATGCAAACTACTACTATTCTACATACAACGATGTGGACAAGGCACCTGCAACAGACAACAAGAAGAAGATCATGATCCTTGGCGGCGGTCCAAACAGAATCGGTCAGGGCATCGAATTCGACTACTGCTGCTGTCATGCCGCAATGCAGCTTAAGGAAATGGGATACGAGACTATCCTCGTAAACTGCAACCCTGAAACAGTTTCCACAGACTACGACACTTCAGACAAGCTTTACTTTGAACCAGTTACACTTGAAGATGTTCTCCAGATTTATGAAAAGGAAAAGCCAATGGGAGTTATCGTTCAGTTCGGTGGACAGACTCCACTCAACATTGCACGTGCACTCAGCGACGAAGGAGTAAACATCCTCGGAACATCAATCGATTCTATCGACATTGCAGAAGACCGCGACCTCTTCCGCAAGATGATGGACAAGCTTGAAATCCCAATGCCAGAAAGCGCAATGGCAGTAAATTTTGATGAAGCTAAGGCAGCCGCAGACAAGATCGGCTACC
>CALELJ010000080.1 GCA_937902445.1 uncultured Treponema sp.
GTATTCGCACCACTTTGTACGTTCTGCAACAGCGTCTTTGTCTGACTTGCAGGCTTTTTCTGTAACAGATGTAAGTTCCGGGAATACAGCTTCTACTTTTGCAACAACGCTAAGGTTTGCTGTCATAATCTTGTTGATTTCAGCAGCATCAATATCGATATGAAGTATCTTTGCATCAGGACAGAATTTTGCTATGGCACCAGTGGCTCTGTCATCAAAACGTACACCAAGGGCAAGCACAGTATCAGCATCATGCATTGCCTTGTTTGCAGCATATGCACCGTGCATTCCGACCATCGCAAAATTGTTTTTATTTGAACGCGGAACAGCTCCGATTCCCATAAGACTTGTGACTACAGCGACATCATATGATTCCATGAATTTTCTGATGCTTTCCGAAGCAGCTTTTGAATTGCATCCACCACCAATATAGAGGACAGGCTTTTTTGACGAGGCAAGAGTTTCTGCCATTGTCTTGATCACTGATGCAACTGAAATCTTGTCAGTGAAAAATTTTCTTGCAAGGGAAGAATTCTTTGCCTGCTTGATTGTATGGATCTGCGGCCATGCCTTGAATTCTACTTCCTTAAGCTGAACGTCACGAGGCACATCGATGAGGACAGGACCCGGACGACCGGAAACAGCAATGTCAAATGCAAGAGGAATCACCTCGAGGAGTTCAAGAGGATCCTTTACCATCATGCTGTGTTTTGTAATTGGCATAGAAAGACCAAAGGTGTCAGCTTCCTGGAACCCGTCAGTTCCGATCATTGAAGTATTGACCTGGCCTGTGAAAGCGACAATCGGAATTGAATCACAGCGTGCATCAGCAATCGCCGTGAGAAGGTTCATTGCGCCTGGACCGGAAGTTGCCATACAGACAGCCGGAAGACCTGTTGAACGGGTCATACCCTGGGCTATGAAACCTGCAGCCTGTTCCTGACGCACAAGAATATGCTTGATTGAACTTTTGTTAAGCTCATCATATAAAGGAAGAATCTGTCCGCCAGGAATTCCTGCAACAGTCTTTATTCCTTCCATCTCAAGTAACTTCAAAATAATCTGTGAACCTGTAGCCTTAATCATTCCGCAAGTTTATATGTTATATGGAGAATTTTCAACAGAAATCATCACGTGATTTTTTATTTTTTTTTAATATGATAGACTATCCCCATGTCTTTGAACTGCAATGAAATCAACAGAATACTTTCAGAACTCGACCTTGACGGGTCATTCATCCAGGAAATCATACAGCCGGGTTATGATACACTTTGCTTCCGTGCAATAAACAAGGGGAACCTTGAAAACCTTCTTGTCTGCACTTCCCCACAGGCAACCAGAATCAACCTGACAAAATACAAGCCACCAAAAAATGAAAAGCCACTGCGCTTCAACCAGTTTTTGAAATCCCGTGTCCAGGGCATGAGGATAAATTCCATCACGCAGCTTGGTCTTGACCGCATTGTGAAGATGGATGTTTCCACGTGGAAAGAAAAGCTTTTCATCTACATCCGCCTCTGGTCCAATGCGGCAAATGTAATCGTGACTGATGAAGACGGAACAATCCTTGACTGCATGTTCCGCCGACCAAACAAGGGAGAAGTTACAGGCGGAACTTTTACCCCCGAAGTAAAAGACCTTTCTGACGAAGATAGAATTTCATCACTGGAAAGATTTCCCGTCCGCGATTTTTCAGATGTGGAACTCACAGACGAGCAGAAAGAGTTCAGCTTCAATCAGAAAATAGACCTTTACTACTCTGAACATGCAAAGGTTCTGTCACGTGAAAGTCTTCTTGAGCAGGCTGAAAAATGGTACAACGTGCGCCACAGCAAGATGGAAGCTGCCCTTGAAAAACTTGAGCAGAAGAAAAAGGACTTTGAGAATTCCGGAAGCCTCAAGCACACAGGTGATTTGATACTTTCCTTTGGAAGCCAGGCTCAGGGAAGCACACTCACCTGCACCGACTACGACACGGGAAAGGAAGTCCACATCCGCATAGATCCAAAAAAATCCATTCAGGAAAATGCGGCAGTCTACTATGAGCAGTACAAAAAGGCGGCAAGCGGACTTGAGGCACTCGAGCACGACATAGAGCTTTCAAAAAAGGCCATCGCTGAACTTGATAAAGAATACAACGACATGGTGACCCAGAAGAATGTCCTTAAAATTGAACAGATGCTTCGCCATGACACAAAGCCAAAACAGCAGACAGAAAAAGCACATCCGGGGCTGCACTATGAAATAGAAGGCTGGACTGTCATCGTTGGAAGAACGGCAACGGAAAATGACGAACTGCTGCGCCACTTTGTAAAGGGCCAGGACATGTGGCTCCACACCCGTGACTATGCCGGCGGCTATGTCTTCATCAAGGGAAAGAAGGACAAGACGGTTCCTCTGGAAATTCTTTTGTATGCAGGAAACCTTGCCGTCTATCATTCAAAGGCCCGAAAGAACGGACAGGCCGACCTTTACTACACTCAGGTAAAGCATCTGCGCCGCGCAAAGAACGGTCCAAAAGGCCTTGTTCTTCCTACACAGGAAAAAAATCTGCTGGTGAAAATCGATGATGCGAAGATGAGAAAACTTGATGAATATCTGGTAAATTGAGGAATATATAATTATAGTCTCTTTCTATAACTGAATATAACATCAATATATTTTGCTATATCTCATTTTTTCTATATTATTTAACCGAGGACAGACATGACGATTAAGAATATTCTTGAAAACAAAAAAGTGCTTTTTTCATTTGAGATTTTTCCACCGAAAAAGCAGGCTAACTTTGACAATGTAATCAACTGCGCAAAAGAACTCAGCGACCTTAACCCTGACTTCATGAGCATAACCTATGGTGCAGGCGGAACAACAAAAGTAAACACCGTTGAGATCGCACAGCAGATAATCGGAATGGGCACTCCTGCCCTTGCCCACCTTACCTGCGTTGGAAACACAAAGGATTCAATCAAGGAAACAATCACCCAGATGAAAAACGCAGGCATTGAGAATGTTCTTGCCCTTCGCGGCGACTATCCTCAGGATTTTGAAGGTGACAAGGCAACCACAGATGGTCTTGACCACGCATCGGACCTCGTTCCATTTTTGAAAGATGCAGGTCTTTGCGTAGGCGGAGCCTGTTATCCGGAATGTCACCCGGAAAGCACCAACAGAATCGACGACATCGAAAACCTAAAATACAAGGTTGATGCAGGCGTAGACTTCCTTACTACACAGATGTTCTTTGACAACAACATGCTCTACAGCTATCTGTACCGTCTGCAGTCAAAGGGAATTCACCTTCCTGTTTTTGCCGGCATCATGCCTATAACGAATTCAAATCAGGTTGCCAGGATGGTGAAATTGAGTTCCGCCTATATTCCTGAAAAACTACTTGCCATCTGCGACCGCTTTGAAAACAATCCTGAAGCAATGAGACAGGCAGGCATAGCTTACGCTACGGACCAGATCATCGACCTTATTTCCAACGGAATCCGGGGAATACACATCTACAGCATGAACAAACCGGACGTCACTAGGGATATAATCGCAAACGTAAATGAGATCATCAAGGCGGTAAACGAGTAACCATGGCAGACTTCAGAAAATTTTTGGCAGATTCCATTGCAAAACGAAATCCAGTTTTTTTTGACGGCGGAATGGGAACCATGATTCAGAAAACAGGCGTGGTCGGATATTCAATTCCGGAAGATTTGAATTTCTACCATCCTGAAATCATCAGGGACATCCACAGGCAGTATCTTGAAGCCGGAGCAAATGTACTTACAGCAAACAGCTTTGGCGCAAACCCGATAAAACTCGAAGAAGGAAGATTCACGACAGAGGAATACAT
>CALELJ010000081.1 GCA_937902445.1 uncultured Treponema sp.
GAAAATTTTCTGATCATCGACGGTGAAAGTTTGAGAACTGTTTTTGTCTTTGTGTAGGAAACAAAATCCATTTTGCCGGTAAAGGCAAGTGAAAGTTTTGAACGTTCCCTGGAGGTGATGTTCACATCTGTAAAACCTGCGGAGGTGATGGACTTTCTGATTGAGGGCGCGTCAAAGATCTGGGGAGTTCCGCCTGTTCCGCCTATCTCATTCAGTCCTGCCATGGCTCCGTCGAGAGTGCCTGTCAAAACTTCGCCGAGGTCGAGTTCCATGCTCATGGTGGTCTTTCCCTGGGCTGCTGGTTTGACTGCAACTTTAACATTGCAGCCGGTGAAAGCTATGAGAATCAGAAGGTATATTGTGGCATAAATTTTTTTGATAGTGTTCATGATGATGTAAACAAATTTAACGACGGGCAGTTACTGTTGCAAGATGGCAGATTTCACTTTGACATATTGAAACATTTTGTCATTTTGAATAAACTTGATATAATAATTTGAATCTATTTTTTAGGAGAATGAAATGGCTGTTATCAAACCAATGATCCGTTCGAATATCTGTATCAACGCTCACCCTGCAGGATGTGCAAAGGAAACAGAAAATCAGATTGCATACGTTAAGTCCCAGAAGGCTAAGCGTGGAACAAAGACTGCAAAGGAAGGCGCATACGCTCCTAAGACTGTTCTTGTTCTCGGTTGTTCTACAGGCTATGGCCTTGCTTCAAGAATCGCCGCCGCTTTTGAATATGGCGCAGACACAATCGGTGTATCTTTTGAAAAGGAAGCAACTCAGACTAAAGGCGGAACTCCTGGCTGGTACAACAACAAGGCATTTGACCGTGCCGCAGCAAAAGACGGACTCAAGTCTGTAACTTTCAACGTAGATGCTTTCAGTGATGAATGCCGTGCAACAGTAATCGAAGAAGTAAAGAAGTGGGGAACAAAGTTTGATCTCGTTGTTTACTCTCTTGCAAGCCCTGTTCGCACAGACCCGGATACAAAGGTTCTCTACAAGTCTGTAATCAAGCCTGTAGACAAGGTTTACGGCGGTCCATCCCTTGACATGATGACAGGAAAGATCGGCCACATGGAAGCACAGCCTGCCGAAGGTGACGACATTCCTAACACAGTAAAGGTTATGGGTGGCGAAGACTGGGAACGCTGGATGAAGCAGCTTTCAGAAGCAGGTGTTCTTGCTGACGGTTGCCGCACAGTTGCATACTCATACATTGGACCTTCACTTTCACATCCAATCTACCGCGACGGAACAATTGGTGCTGCAAAGAAGGATCTTGAAGCCCGTGCAAAGAACATCGACGCAGCCCTCAAGACAACAGGTGGTGCTGCTTACGTTTCTGTAAACAAGGCTCTCATCACACGTTCTTCTTCAGTTATTCCAATCATCTGCCAGTACATCGGTGTACTCTTCAAGATCATGAAGGCTAAGGGAACACACGAAGGATGTATCGAACAGATGGAACGTCTTTTTGCAGAACGTCTTTACACAGCCGACAAAAATGTTGCTGTTGATGAAGACGGAAGAATCCGCATGGACGACTGGGAAATGGATCCTGCAGTTCAGGCAGAAGTAGACAAGATCATGCCACAGGTTACAGAAGAAACTGTAAACGACCTTGTTGACATGGCAGCAATTCGTCACGACTTCCTTGCAATCAACGGTTTCGACATTGCAGGAATCGACTACGAAAAAGATGTCGCAGACATGTCTGTAATCGACTAAAAGATTATAATAGGGACCCTGAGCGTCAGTCGAAGGGTCCTTTGGGGCGTTTTATGAAATCCAACGTTACACAGAATGATGTTGCAAAAGAGGCTGGCGTTACAAGAAGCATGGTCAGCTATGTCATCTGCGGAAACACTGACCGTTCAGTTGCTCCAGAAACAAGGCAGCGCATCCTTGATGCCATTGAAAAACTTGGGTACAGGCCAAACAAGGCAGCCCAGGCACTTCAGCAGGGAGACGTTGCATTTGCTTCAAACAAAATCGGCGTAATACTTTGCAATGCCGATGTTTTTCTCCGTCCCTATTATGCGGAGATTATAGGCGGAATCCACACAGCCGCTCACGAACACAATTACCATATCAGTTTTATAAGATTTTTCGAGGACCTTAAGGATCCTGTTCTTTTCAATACGCTCATTCATGAGGAAGAAATCGGCGGACTCATTCTTCTGGCCGTGGATCAGGCAATGAAGTCTGACGATGATAAGTCTATTGTTGAAAGGATCAAGGACCGCATGAAAAAAATCGTTTGTGTCGAATGGCAGCATGAAGGTTTGAGTACCGTAATGTTTGACCGCCGTGAGACCGCAAGCAAAGCGACCGAATATCTTTATCGCGAAGGCTATACCGATATCGTTTACATAGGACAGAATGACGAACGTGTTGAAGGCGTGCGTCAGATTCTAGCCCTTCATGGACTTGATTCTTCTACGGAACATTTTTTCCTCGCAGAGGCTTTCGACATGCAGGGTGGTTCAGCTGCCATTGAAACCATTTCTCAAGGCGGAACAATTCCACGCGCCATTGTATGCGGTTCAGATGAAGTTGCAATCGGTGTCATCAGCGCACTCAATAAAAAGAATGTTGCTGTACCGCAGCAGGTTGCCGTCATCGGAATGGACAATATTGAAATGTCCGAATATACGAATCCGCCTTTGACTACAATGAACGTTCAGAAAAAAAACATGGGCGCCCGTGCCGTTGAGATGATCGTAAACAATACCTGCGGTCAAGGTGACAATGCCATCCGCATCATGCTCCCGGCAAACATAGTCAACAGAGGCTCCTGTTGAAATCTTTCCGTTAGCATTATCTATATGACATGCCTAAGCAACATTCCCGTGAAAGCCTAAGAATTATAAAGAAAATGTAGATTGCTGAAATAAAGGGAAAGCAAAAGTGATAAAAAACTGCGGAGGCAAGGTTCGCATCTGCTGTGACCTTTGGGCAGATGGCATCTACGCAGGTGTCTGTCAAGGAAGGAAGTCTTAATTTATCCTTCAAAGAATCGCCCAACCTGGAACAGCACATGCGGTTCTTGCCGGGAGCAGTTTTTATACAACTACCAATTCCCTTAAATTGAATAATTAAACTATTTTCTATATAATTTGTTGCTATGAGTGAAACAAAACGTACAGTAGACGAAACTACTTTGGAAAATCTTTTGTATCTTTCAAGACTTTCTCCTGAAAGCACAGACATGGAAACCCTCAAGAAGCAGGTTGATGACATCGTTGGATACTTTGACATCCTTTCAAAATACGATGACAGTGAAAACCCATATGATGCATATCCAACAACAACAGCGGAACAGCTTCGCGGTGATGACATTGTTGCCGGCCTTGAAATGCACGACACAAAGAAAATCAACGAGCCAAACTTCAAGGACGGATATTTCGAAGTTCCAAAGGTATTAGGTGAGGGTGCGTAAAATGACAATTAACGAAACAGTAAATAAACTTAAGAACGGTGAGACAACTTCTGCTTCCCTCGTAAAGGAACTTATGGCAGTCTATGAAGAAGACAAAAAATCTTCTTTGCCGCTCAATGCTTTCCTTGAAATGTTTGAGGATGCCGTTACAAAGGCGGAAGCTGCAGACAAGGAAATCGCAGAAGCAAAGGCAGATGGAACTTTGGACAAGCTTTTTGAAGACAAGCCTTTGCTTGGTGTTCCTTTTGCAGTAAAGGACAACACAAGCGTTCGTGGCCACAAGCTCACTTGCGGTTCAAAAATTCTTGACGGCTATGTTGCTCCATACAATGCAACAGTAATCGACCGTCTTGAAAAGTCAGGTGCAATTCCTCTTGGCCGCTGTAACCAGGATGAATTTGCAATGGGTTCTTCTACTGAATACTCAAGCTACGGACCAACACGCAATCCTGTAAACCGCGAATATGTTTCAGGTGGATCTTCCGGCGGTAGTGCAGCAGCAGTTGCCGCAAACCAGGCTGTATTCGGCCTTGGAACAGAAACTGGTGGTTCAGTTCGTCTTCCAGCTAGCTACTGCGGAATCTACGGACTTAAGACAACTTACGGAGTTCTTTCACGCTGGGGTATCGTTGCCTACGGTTCATCATTGGATCAGGTAGGTATTCTTGGTCATACTCCAAAGGACATCGCCCTTCCGCTTTATGCAATGAGCGGAGAAGATTTCTACGACGACACTTCGGCTGATCTTCCAAACAAGGACAGCCTCAAGAATCTTGAAGCTTACAAGGATTTTTCTTCACTCAAGATTGCAGTTCCAAAGCAGTTTGAGGAAGCAAAGGGTCTTGATGCTGATGTTGCAAAAGTGTTTGAAGAAACAAAGGCATGGTTTACATCAAAGGGTGCAAAGATCGAGACTGTAGACCTTCCAATTCTTGATGCATCGATTGCTTCCTACTATGTAATCGCCCTTTCTGAAGCTGCCTCAAACCTCAGCCGCTTTGACGGAATCCGCTACGGAAACAGAGTTGACGCTGGAAAGGGATACGATGAACTTTATGTTGAGACCCGTTCAAACGGATTTGGACCAGAAGTAAAGCGCCGTATCATCATCGGCAACTACGTTCTTTCTGAGCAGTTCTCGGGAACAACATACAAGAAGGGAATGAGCGTTCGTGCCCGCATCCAGAAGGAAGTTGCAAAGCTTTATGAAAGCTACGACCTCATCCTCTGCCCGACATGTCCTACAGCAGCATTCAAGCTTGGTCAGAAAGTTGACGATCCTCTTGAAATGTACCTTAGCGACCTGTACACGGTATTTGTAAACCTTGCACGCATTACAAGCATTTCCGTTCCTGCAGGCAAGAACAAAGACGGAATGCCAGTAGGCATCCAGTTTGCAGGACCAATGTTCAGCGAAGCAAAAGTTCTTTCCATTGCACAGGCATGGGACGAAGAAAATGGAAACTGAAATTGACCTCCTGTCAATTTCAGTTTCGATAGTTTTGCAAGGCAAAACTATCGGGTGTTATTTCTTACCTGATGACGCGCCATCCATGGCGCGGGTAGGTTAGTCATTGCGAGCCTTGAAAAGGCGCGGCAATCCATTTGTCTATTAGTATAAGAAGCCACCAACGGTTTATGCTGTTGGCGGCTTTTTTTATTTACTTTTGAATTTAGGTTGTTTTGATGAAAAATCAGAAATTCTCTTGAACAACTCCCCTAAAATATGAGATAATCTATGCACTTACGAATCCTCGTATGTAAGGAGGTGAATTACAATGGCAACAATCAACGTAGACGATTCAGAAAACCTCGAAAAGGCAATCAAACGTTTCAAGCGCATGGTTGAAAAGGAAGGCATTATCCGCGAATACAAGAAGCGCGAATATTTCGTAAAGCCTTCAGCTATTCTTCACCAGAAGAACACTTCTCTTGAGCGCAAACTTCTTAACAAGAAGCGCAAGACAGACAAGAAGGACTACTAAGAAAATCTCTTGAGTAGAAAAGCCCGTGGAAAACTCCATGGGCTCTTTTTTTTGCCATTGAAATCCCTGTTCCGGATGCATTTTGTGGAAAAGGCCTATTTTGAAAGCCAGCCTTTTTCTATGGCACGTTCGATGTTTTTTTCATACCAGTCGCCGATTTCCGGAATTGCTTCTATGGCAGGTCCAATTCTTTTGCTGACCATCTGTACCGACGGGTGGCCTTCCTTCCATGTGTGGCCCTCTGTCAATGTGTTGTGCAGGAACGGCTGGATTCTGTCCATGGCGGCAGCGTACTTTGCATCGGGAGTTTGCATTGCATCAAATTCTTCCCACAGGGTTCGGAATTCATTTGCAAGGTTTTCCGGAAGTTATGCAAAAAGTCTGTCGGCGGCAACCTTTTCCCTCTGTTCCTTTCCTTCGTTGGCGACCGCATCGTAGGCAAAGGTGTCGCCTGCATAAATTTCAACAAGGTCGTGGACAATGCACATCTTTACGGCGCGGGTGACATCACATCCTTCTGGCGCGTAATCCTTAAAAAGCATGGCCATCAGCGCAATGTGCCAGGAATGTTCTGCATCATTTTCTCTACGGCTTTTATCAATAAGCATTGTTCTGCGGCTTACAGCTGTCATTTTGTCCATTTCTGCAGTAAAACGTAAAAGCTGATTTATTTTTTCATCACTTCCAGGTAAGAAATTCTTTATTTCCATTTGTAATCCTTATTAAATTTTTCCAGCCTGACATTTAAAAAGCATTATCTTATCATTGAAAATTTCTTTGTTATATTTTGCTACACCAATAAAATCTTTTCCAAACATATCAAACATATTTGAAATAATTGTGAATGGTGGAACGCGACCAAGAATTCTTTCACCGTCAGTTAAAAGTCCAATTTGAACAGGCATTGTATATTCACCTTTTTCTTTAAAACCGCCGCCACAAGATTGAACTGGAATTATTGCAAGCCGGCCGTTTAAAAGCTGTTTTGCAGATTTTGTACTTACTTTTAACGACATTGAATTATAGCTTCCACCAGGAATATCTGTGTAATCCTGTCCTTCATTTCCTGTTGTCTTAACTTTAAATTTCTTTGCAATTTTTTTACCGCAATAACCTCGAATTACTTTTCCATTTTTAATAAAGAAAACTTTATCGCCTTTTGGAACAACTCCATCTCCATCCCAGAATGAATTCATCCAGCTGTTTTTATCTGAAACATCGTGGAATACAGTTAAATCTTCTGAAAACACTTTCTGTCCCATTTTGTCGCTAAGAAGGGAACTTCCAAGTTTTATTTTTTCTGCATTAAGATTATCTTTTATTTCTTCTGTAAAAGAATAATACTGTGCCATGACTATGCATTCTTTAGGCATTTCTACAGTTTTGTAAAAATTTTCAAGATAAAGGTTTGCCATTTTATACAATTTTTCCATATATTTGCGCCAGAAAGCCCCGTCCCTCATGGCGCAATTACATATTAATATTTTTTCTGCAAAAGTTTGTGTA
>CALELJ010000082.1 GCA_937902445.1 uncultured Treponema sp.
TTCTTGTGGAATAGCATTTGTTATCATTCCAGCGTTTGAAGGAGCACCTCTACAAGGTTTTATCAAAACAAATCAAGACGGAAAAACAACTATTGGTATGACCTTCCGACAGAAACGTGCTGATATTTTCTGGTTTACTTTATTTCATGAAATTGGTCACTTTATAAATGGAGACTCAAAACAAAAGTTTATAGATTTTGAAAGCGTAGAAAATCTCAGAGAAACCAAGGCCGATAACTTTGCACAAAAAATGTTACTGGACTCATCTGTATATTCTCAGTTTGTGAATGCAAGAAATTTTTCTTTGGAAAAAATCAATTCCTTTGCAGAAAGCCAGAATGTTGCACCAAGTATCGTAATTGGAAGATTACAGCATGATAAAGTAATTGGCTGGCATGAATATACTGATGTGATTCAGAAGTATGAGGTGTAAGCATAAGTCCTGTATACCAGATTGATGATTGCCCGTATTACTCCTCAAAATAATCACTATCGATCCGCTTAATCTCAAAAGTCCGCACAGTGCTAATTCCAACATTATGCTCAATCATAAGGGAAGCAAGTTTCTGGCCGTCGATGAGGACAACTTTTCGGTCTACGCTGGAAGCATATTCTTCCGCTTCTTTTGTAAAGGAACTTGTGGTAATGAAAACACCTTTGGAAGCCTTCTGTCCAAGCAATGCACCGGCAAACTTCTGGATTTCAGGACGACCTACAACGCCTTTCCATCGTTTAGCCTGAATGTAGATTGTATCCAGACCAAGTTTGTCTTCCTTGATGATTCCGTCAATTCCTTCGTCACCGCTTTTGCCAACAACCTGAGCCGCTTCAGAGAAAGAACCACCGTAGCCCATGTGAACAAGCAGATCAACCACAAGATGTTCAAAGAATGAAGGCGAACATTTTGCAATGTTTACAAGAATATCATCAGCAAGATTTTCAATAAGACTGACTTGGCGGCTGTCAATGCGTTATTGGCAGCTACCGGCGGTGAATGGGATAACCTACAACAGGCGATTATCGACAGCGGCGGCGCTGCCCAGCAGATGGCGGACACGCAGTTAGATAACCTTCAGGGACAGCTTACTATTTTGAAGTCAGCCCTTGAGGGTTTAGCCATTTCTATGGGCAAGCTGCTCCTGCCCGCCATCAAAACCATTGTCGGTTGGATTCAGTCTTTTGT
>CALELJ010000083.1 GCA_937902445.1 uncultured Treponema sp.
ATAATTTTTGAAATCAAATATCCCCTTTTGACTTCAAAAAATTCGGGCACCTTGAGATTCAAGATGCCCTATAATATTACATTGAAGATGCAACGTGTTCAAGTGACGGAAGAATTTCTGTAACACGAACACCGAAGTTTTCATCAATAACTACAACTTCACCCTTTGCGATAGGCTTATGGTTGACAAGAATATCAACAGGTTCACCGGCAAGCTTATCAAGCTCGATGATTGTACCTTCACCAAGACCAAGGATGTCCTTGATGGTTTTCTTTGTACGACCAAGTTCTACAGTCATCTCCATGAAAACGTCCATGATGAGACTGATATTTCCCTGTTCAGCAGAAGAAACTCCCTGAACAAAATTAGGGAACTGCAAAGACTGAACATTAGGAGGAGTCTGCATTGGCATTCCGCCCATCATCTGCATACCTCCCTGTGGCATTCCACCCATCATGGCACCTCCCATCATAGGCATTCCCTGCTGCATTCCGCCCATCTGCATCTGGCCCTGGCCCATACCCATGCCACCCATGGACTGCATGCCACCCATCTGCATCTGGCTCTGACCCATGCCACCGGCAGGAGCTCCTCCCATTCCGGCACCAAGATCAACAACTGGAGCGGCAGCCTGAACACCACCACCGAGAGCCTTGGCCATTCCGTCTGCTACAGGACCAGAAACGGCTTCCCAGATTGTATAGTCCTCTCCGGCAACATTCACTACATATGAGAACAAAGCAAATGTTCCCTGAGGCATGCGGATCATTGCCTTTGGCTGGTTTACAGCCTCTGGAGGATTTGTTGCAAGACCTGGAAGTTTTCCTGACTTGCTGAGTTCAGTGATTTCAGCACCTGAGAAAGCTGAGATGACTTCTGAAATTACAGAAAGTCCCATATCGTCAAGGGCTGGATTTTCTTCCTGGTTGATGAAACCAACAAGCTTTGTTGCAAGTTCTGAAGACATGAGGAAGAGATGATCTCCACCAAGTCCTGCTGAATAGTCTGCCATGACAGCGATGACAACTTCAGGAACTTTTGCAAGCAACTGATCGCGGCCGGCAGTCTCAACTGTAGGAGCTGCAACAGTCACGTCCTGCTGGGTCATATTCTTGATTACCTCAGCAAGCTTATCTTTCATTCCATTTGCAAAATTCTGCAAAGTCGGAACATCGATGCTTACTTCAGGACCGGATGAAAAAGAACCGCCTGAACCAATACCGCCTACGTCTACGCCAGACAAAAGTGCGTCAATTTCTTCCTGTGATATAGATCCTTCGCTCATAGGTTATCTTCTCCTTCCGGGGTTAATTCTTCAAAATCTTCTGATTCCTGTTCATCTATCTTACTGATAATCTGAACAGCTATTTTTTTACCTACATTACCTGCCTGACAGTAGAATTTTTTCTGACTGCCGACACTCAAGGTCAGAGGTTCTCCAACCTTGATCGTGTTCAACCTGATGACATCCCCGCATCTCAAATTGAGGACATCCCTGATTGGCACGTTGATTGAACCGATATCAGCAACAAGTTCCATCTCAACATCAGCAAGCTTTTCCTTAAGAGTACCGAGGTACTGTGTGGTTGAACTTCTGCGTACAGAAGAGAACCAGAATGATGATGAAAGTTTTGAAACGATAGGTTCAATCGTGATATATGGAATACAGATATTCATCATACCTGCTTCTTCACCGATTTTAACTTCAAGGGTAATGAGAATTACCATTTCGTTAGGCGGAACGATCTGTGCAAACTGAGGGTTTGTTTCAATCTGCTGCAAACGTGGACGAAGATCGATAACCTGAGTCCATGCTTCGCGCATATTTGCAAGAATACGAACAATAATGCCTTCCATTACAGACTGCTCAATATCTGTAAGGTCGCGGTTTTTATTTCCGGCAGTTGCCCCGCGTCCACCAAAAAGGCGGTCAATGATGATGAAGGTAATTTCCGGAGCAATTTCAAGAACCGCATTACCCTTCAATGGGTCCATGTTGATTACAGCAAGAGTTGTCGGAGTAGGAATTGAACGGATGAATTCCTCATAAGTAAGCTGGTCAACAGATGCTACGTGAACATGAACAAGTGTACGAAGCTGTGCTGAAAGGCTTGTTGTCGTAAGACGGGCAAAAGATTCATGCATGTTGGAAACAGTACGAATCTGTTCCTTTGAGAACTTGTCCGGTCTTCGGAAGTCGTATATTTTAATGCGTCGGGTGTCTGTGACCGGCTTGAACTCATCGGCTTCACTTTCGCCTGTGCTTATCGCCTGGAGGAGCTGGTCAATTTCATCCTGTGACAGAACTTCATTCATGTCTTTTTCCCACCTTATATCAGCTTACTGCTGAACTACATCTTTTCCTGTAAAACGTACGTCGCGGATTCTTGAGTTGCTCAAAATATCATCGTTAATCTGATCGCGAATCTGCTGTCTGAGAAGTTCCTCATTCTGAGGCTTCAATTCCTCAACTGTCTGTTCCGAGAAGAAACGGCGGAGGAAGTCTATGATCTCAATGCGTCTTTCCGTGATTTCAGAAGATGCTGTCTTATCATCCTTCTTGTAACCCAAAGCGATGGTTACGCTGACACTTGCAGGCACAGGATCACTTGTAGATGTTCTGATCTGATCAAGGGATGTGTACCAGTCATAAGACTCGCGTCTTACAGTATACTCTTCGCTTACTGGAATTGCAGTCTGCTTGTTGCCACCGCCATTAAGAATCTTAACTGTGATTACAACAATTGTAATAATGAAAATTATAGCAGCAACACCAATGAGAATTAATTTGAGCAGCTGAGGGAAAACACCCTTTGCACCACCCTTTTTTCCGCCAGAAGCCTCACCTTCAAGACCGTCTGTAAGATTACCTGCGTTATCTTCGTCTGCCATAACAGTCCTCCCAAATTTTAATATTCACTCACTTTTTTTATCGGTATATGAAAAAATTATCTTAGCAAAACTTTATCTACCGGCTAAAAATGTCCGTCATCGAGAATGATTACATCTACGCGCCTGTTGTAGGCACGGCCTTCCGCCGTATCATTGCTGAACTTAGGCCTTGTATCGGCATAGCCGGCAATGGAAAACTGCTGTTCGTTGACTCCAAAATCAGAAAGATAATGAAGCACATTGGCGGCACGGGCTGCGGAAAGTTCCCAGTTGCTTGGGAATATACCGCCATTGGAAACAGGCCTGTTGTCCGTATGACCTTCGACTCGCCATCTTCTTCCTGCAACTTCCGGAGCTTCAAAGAACTTTGCAAGCCTTAAAAGTGTTTCCCTGGAATCTTCTATTATGATGTCCGCACTTCCTTCCTCGAAAAAAGAATCCGAAGCAAGGGAAATGATTATTCCACGTTCATCACTTGTAATGGTGATTTTATTTGACTTTACTTCAGGAGCAAAGCTGGAAATTGCTTTTTTCATGGCCGGACCAAGAGCCCTTCCTTTCTCCATAGAAGGCAACGCACTGACAACATTACCAAGGTCAGCAAGGCTTCCAGGGCTGACTGAAATACCGCCACCAGGATTGTTGTTGGACAAAGAAGCCGACAGGGCAGCCATCTGAACAGCATCAGATTCCGAAGGGTCATAAAGCATAACGAAGAAGCAGAGCATGAGAGTAATCATGTCTCCATATGTACCCTGCCACGCGGTTGACGGTTTCGCCGGTTCTTTCTTTTCTTTTGCCATCTTCAGTCACTCCGGAACTAGTCTTTAAGGATGTCAGCTTCAATAGCCTTGCGCGACTTAGGATCAAGATATGTAAGAAGTTTCTGACCAAGAACACGAGGGTTGTCACCGGCCTGAATTGAAAGGATTCCTTCGAGGATCATTTCCTTTGAGTTCATTTCACGTGAGTTCTGTGCAAGGAGTTTTGTAGCAAGAGGACCATAGAGCCAGTTGGCGAGCATGGATCCGTAGAGAGTTGTAATAAGGGCAACGGCCATGTTAGGACCGAGGGATGATTTATCTTCAAGGTTGTTCAACATACCGATAAGACCGATAACTGTACCAAGCATACCCCAACCTGGAGCGTAACCTGCCCACTGGTTGAGGATACCTGCCCATTCCATATGACGGGCTTCTGTCTGGGCCATTTCATTTTCAAGGATTGCGCGGATTGCTGAGGCATCGTTACCGTCGACCATAAGTCTCAAACCTTCTTTAAGGAAAGGATCATCAAGATCATCCAGACCTTCTTCAAGAGCAAGGATACCTTCACGTCTGGCCTTTTCCGCAAGGGAAACAAGATTCTGAACAATATTCTTTTCACCGTAGTCGAAGATCTTCATTGTACGACCGATGATGCCCCAGATTCCAAGAACCATGTTCAATGGAGAAGAAATGAACAAAGCCATGTAGGAACCACCGATAACGATGATAACAGAAGGGATATCAATAATACCGCCGATAGAAGAACCTGATGAAAAAACACCAAGCAAAACCATGGCAATACCACCAATAAAACCAATAATTGTCGCCAAATCCATTTATGTTTCCTCCCAAAAACACAGGAATCCAATCAGAGTTCCTGCATGCCGATTTTTTTTCTATAAGCTACGATTCTTTCAATGATTTCTTCAGGACTTTCTCACAAACCAAGGCTTTATGTTGTAGAAGATCCACAACCAAATGCTTTTGCAACAGGCAGGAATCCAGAACATGCTATTATTTGTGTAACGACAGGACTTTTAGAAAAATTAGAATACTATGAATTAGAAGGTGTTATAGCACATGAAATGGCTCATATAAAAAATTATGATATATGACTTTCAGCTGTAGTAACTGTAATGGTAGGATTTATAGTTATGCTTTCTGATA
>CALELJ010000084.1 GCA_937902445.1 uncultured Treponema sp.
GGTGACGGAAATCTATGACTATTACCGTCTTCTTTTTGCCCGCATAGGAAAGGCCCACTGTCCTGAATGTGGACGCGAAATCAAGGAACAGTCGGTTGACCAGATTATCGACACCATTCTTTCATGGAACGAAGGAACAAAACTTACATTGATCGCTCCAGTTGTCCGTGGAAAAAAAGGCGAGCATCAGAAAATAATCGATGATGCAAAAAAAGCAGGTTTTGTCCGTGCACGCATCGATGGTCTTATGGTTGAACTTGAGGATTCCATAAAACTTGACAAGCAGAAAAAGCATACAATTGAAATCGTAGTTGACCGCATCGTTTTGAAATCAGACATCAGAAAGCGTCTTGCGGATTCGGTTGAAACTGCATTGAATTCTTCAGGCGGAATCGTAGTGGCCCTCCGCCGTGTAAACAAAGGTGATGACGCCTACAAGGATGTCTGTGCCGCCATGGATCTGCGCGGAACAAAATACGACCGCGACGCAGATTACATTGAGGAAGAAGTTTTCTTCAGTCAGAAAAATGCATGTCCTGACTGTGGTGTTTCTGTTCCGGAACTTCAGCCACGTCTTTTCTCATTCAACAATCCATTTGGTGCCTGTCCTGACTGTACTGGTCTCGGCGAAAAAATGGAATTTGACATGGACCTCATATGCCCGGATAAGGAACTCAGTTTCAACGAATATGCATTTGCTCCTTTCAATCCTGACAGCAACTGGAACAGCGCATTGTTTGGTGCTGTCTTTGACGACATCGGCTTTGATGCCAATACTCCTGTAAAGGAAATGACGAAAAAGCAGATGGACATCGTCTGGAACGGAACAGGAGACCGTGCCCTCAAGTGGGTTTACCAGAAGCAAAGCGGTGAGGGTATGAGCACTTACAACAGGCCATGGCCTGGAATTTTTTCTGAACTACGCCGCCGCTATGCAGAAGCCTGGGGTGACAACGCCCGTGAAAACCTTGAAAAATTCATGTCCCACAAGGAATGCAAAAGCTGCGGTGGAAAAAGGCTCCGCAAGGAAGCCCTTGGAGTTACTGTCGGCGGAATGAACATCTGGGATCTTACGGAACTTTCCGTCAGTGACACAATAGAATTCTTTGAAAAACTTGAGCTTACGGAAACAGAACGTAAGATTGCATCCCAGGTCCTTAAGGAAATAACAAGCCGCCTTTCATTCCTCAAAAACGTAGGTCTTGATTACCTTACCTTGCAGAGAAGTGCTGCAACCCTTTCCGGTGGAGAGGCTCAGCGCATACGTCTTTCCACACAGATCGGTTCAGGCCTTACGGGAGTCATGTACATCCTTGACGAGCCTTCCATCGGACTTCATCAGAGGGACAACCAGCGACTCATTGATTCCCTTACATATCTTCGTGATCTTGGAAACACAGTCATTGTAGTAGAACACGACGAGCAGACTTTGCTTACTGCCGACTGGCTTGTGGACATCGGGCCGGGTGCAGGTGTTCACGGCGGAACAGTCATGGCTAGCGACACACCTGAGAACGTAATGAAGAATCCAGACAGCATTACGGGAAAATACCTTGCGGGCCTTATCCGCATGCCTATACCAAAGAAAAGAAGGGAAGGCAACGGAAACTGCATTTCGATCCAGGGAGTGACGGAACACAACCTTAAGAACATTTCCTGCGACATTCCTCTTGGAACATTCACCTGCATTACAGGTGTGTCGGGCAGCGGTAAATCTACCTTGCTCAACGATGTTTTCTTCCCGGCCGCAAGCAACAGGATCATGAAAAGTGAACTTGAGGTTGGCTCATACAAGAAGATCACAGGTCTTGAAAGCATCGACAAGATCATCAACATTGACCAGAGCCCTATCGGCCGTACTCCACGCAGCAATCCGGTTACATATATTGGAGTCTTTGACAAGATAAGGGAACTTTATGCTTCCATGCCTGAAGCCAAGGCAAAGGGATACAAGCCGGGACGTTTCAGTTTCAATGTTAAAGGTGGCCGCTGTGAAAACTGCCAGGGTGCCGGAACCATCACGATCGAAATGAATTTCCTTCCGGATGTATTCATCCAGTGCGACGTGTGCCATGGAAAAAGATTCAACAGGGAAACCCTCGAGGTCCTTTACAAGGGAAAGTCCATAAGCGATGTTCTTGAGATGACTGTCGAAGATGCAGCAGACTTCTTTGCAGGCATACCTCACATCCAGCGCAAACTTGAAACCCTCAAGAACGTAGGACTTGGGTACATTACTCTTGGTCAGAACGCACTTACCCTTTCCGGTGGTGAAGCACAGCGTGTAAAGCTTGCCGCAGAACTTGCCCGTCCATCAACAGGAAAAACCCTGTACATTCTTGATGAGCCTACAACTGGACTTCATTTTGTTGACGTCATGAACCTCATGCAGATCATCCATGCCCTTGTTGACAAGGGAAACTCCGTAGTCATGATCGAGCATAACCTTGATGTTATCTGCCAGGCCGACCATATCATTGATCTTGGTCCTGAAGGCGGAACTGGTGGCGGTCAGATCATTGCCACAGGAACTCCGGAACAGGTTGCAAAAATAAAGGGCAGCTATACGGGAAAATACGTTGCAGAAATGCTTGAGCGTGAAAAGAAACGCGACTTAAAGAATGAAAAGTAATATCATGTCTTTCGTTAAAAAAATCAGATTCCTCTTTCTTATACTGCTGTTCTCCATTGGCGGCGGAATTGTTTTTGCAGCGGAAGACAATACTACGGTCATTACGATTGAAGATGCCGACAGTTCCAACTACAGAAAAAACGAAGATGACGGGAGTGACGAGATCCTGCTTTCCGGCAATGTAAAGGTTTCTGTTGAGAAAGGCGGAACAAAACTTGTCATCAAGTCTGACGAAATCATCTACAACAGAACCACGGAAACATTGTATGCCAATGGCAATATCGAGCTTGTCCAGTCGGGAACTTCCGCCGGTGAACAGACGATTTCAGCTACAAGCCTCATAGTAAACACTTCGACACTTGAAGGTATATTTGACAATGGTCGTGCCGTTCAGACCCAGAGTGATGCCCTGAATCTTCCTTCAGGTTCAACTCTTATCGTTGCTTCAAAAATTTTTGGTCGTGATTCTTCAAGTACCATTGCCTTCAAGAAAGCCGAACTTACATTCTGTGATGATGAGAATCCCCATTGGAAAATCAGGGCTTCAAGAATATGGCTTTTGCCTGGCGGTGAATTCGCGTTCCTCAATGCGGTTATTTCCATCGGTTCCGTTCCGGTGCTTTATCTTCCGGCCTTCTACTATCCAAAAGATGAACTGATTTTCAATCCGTCCTTTGGATACAAGGAGCGATACGGTTATTATTTCCAGACGACAACATATCTCCTTGGCCGAAAACCTCTTGAGCCTGTGGACAATACTGTAAGTTCCAGCAGTGACAAATCATCTGCCGAAGACCTTACAAAAGGTATCTTCAACTTCATGAAACCAAGTGTCCTCAAGGAACAGAGAAGGGAAGGTCTTGTCCTCCACAATCTTGATGAAGATTACAGTGGAAATACATCAAACTATCTCAAGGCAATTTTTGATTATTATGCAAACCTGGGTTTTGTAACTGGACTTGATGGTGTTTTCTCGCCATCCAATGAATATGTCTCGTCCATAAGTGCCTCTGCCAAACTTGGATGGACAAATACTGTTTTCTTCAATAAGGGATTGTATACACCATATTCTTCCAAAGGTCAGATTCATAAGGACTCTGCAAATTTCATGGGATTGAAGACGCCTTTCAGATATGCAGCCAATTTCAAGGCCGACATTTCAAAGCCTGTTACATTCCGTCTGTCCATGCCTATTTACAGTGATCCTTTCTTTACAGAAGATTTTGAAAGCCGTTCAGAATCCCTTGACTGGATCAGCTTTTTCATGAACAACAACTCAAAGGAAAAATCCGACAAGGAAGATACAAGCTCGCAGACAACCTCATTCACCTGGAATGCGGAATCATCATTTAAGATTCCTCTGCCTGAATCAGTCATGCCTTTGATCAACAATTTCTCGATTTCAAATCTTTCATCATCGATTATTTTCAATACAAAAAACAGAAGTTCTTCTGACAAGGAGTGGGCCGCAATGCCTTCCGACTGGGTGGACAAGACTCCTGAAAGGGCTTTCTTCTATCCGTCCCAGGTTACTCCAATCAAGATCACTGGTAAGATCGACGGAACTCTGTATCAGTATCCGGAAGTTGTAAAGAAATCAAAGTATGATTCCGTAAGCTATACAACATCGATGAATATTCCTCAGGAACTTATGACAGTCAAGGAAAAAGAAGCCTATGACAAGCGTAAGGAAGAGGAGGCTGCAAGAAAGGCAAAGGAAGAAGCCGGCGAAGAATATGAAGCGCCAAAAACTGAAGTGGCGGAAGAATCAAAAGAAGAAGAGGATAAGACATTTACTTTTACTCCTCTGGAAATCAGCAGCAGTGTCGGTGTAAAGGACATCAAGGATGCCGGATATTCGCTTACATATACAATCAGTCCACAGTATTCATCACAGCTTACATACAATTCCAATGACATAGTGACACCTGAAGATTTCAGCTGGTCTGACCTCCATTCGTCATACTATCAGATTCAGGTTCCGACGACTCTTTCCAGCTCCCTTACAATCAAGGATAATTTTGCTTCCATGAAGAACAACTATACGTTCAATCCTGTTTTTCAGAAGCACCCGAACCTTGACGGCTATACAACCGAGGCTTCTAAGAATTCTGTAAGACTCACTGACTACAAGGCAAAGAAAATGGATCTTACCAATACAAACAATGTATCCCTTAAACCTTTTGCCTATACGGAATATTTCAAAAACACTGGTCTTGAGTGGAACACTACCATCAAGCTCATCAAGACGGAATTCATCGGTGATGCGGAAAATCCTGAGTGGGAATACATAACTGCAAAACTTACTGATGACGAAGCTGTTACGACCCATACCCTCAGTGCTGTGCTTGCGGCAAATGAAGGTGATTTTGGACAGTCCTTCACCATGACATCAAACCTTCCGCCTCAGAAGGATGAATACAACGGAACTTTGACATTCACGTTCCCGAAATTCTCAACGACTGCGACCACAGGCCTTTACCAGAAGAGCAAGGATGAGACGGAATACCTGTGGAACCAGTTGAAGCAGTCTGCCACCCTGACTCTTTTTGATGGTGATTTGACCCTTACTGAATCATATAATTATGAACTTGAAGAAAAATACCACGATTCATTGAAGCTTTCTGCAAGCTGGAAGAATATTCAGCTGGCATATACCATGCAATATACCACAGTCTATGATTTTGACCAGAAAAAAGGATGGACCGCAAAAAACGACAAGGAATTTGTTCCGTACAGCCTGAGCCTTGCATATGCGACCCAGAATAAAAAATACAAGTACTGGAAAAACAGAATCACATGGGCTCCTTCATTGAGCTCAAGCATTGTCTATGACTTTGTAAGACCGACAAACAGCTATTTCCGATTTGTTCCGAATATTTCATTCAACATCCATGACCAGTTTGAACTTTCCTTCAGCTCGGAATCTCAGAACAACGTAATATTCAGATATATCCAGGATTACGTCGGTTATGAGGACGCCATTGCCGGTGAAAAAAATGTGCTTAAGGATCTCTATGATTCCTTTGCCTTCTGGGGTAATGGAAGCTTTTATGACGGGGAGCAGACTGCACGAAAAGGTTCCGGCTTTAAGATCAAGAATTTCAAAGTCAGCATAAAAAGAATTCTCCACGACTGGAGCCTTGAAGGAAACATTACATTCAAGCCTCGTTACGTTACTGATTCCGCAGGTAAAAAATCCTTCGACTACCATCCGTACATGACTTTTGCCATCTCATGGCACCCGATGCCAAGTATGAAGACAAATCTTGTTGATGACTACGGAACATGGTCCCTCAACCCTTAGTTTTAAAACTTGATTTACTGAATATAATGGCATAAACTAGAAGACGAAATGAAATGTCTGCGATGCAGAAAAACCATTTTTAACTTCTTATTTATGGGGGTGTTTTATGGCTGCAAAAAAAGATTCAGAAACAGCAAAAAAAATCAAAAAGGAACTGAAGGAATTTCTTGATACAAGCATTGCCGCATCAAAGAAAAGCCTTAAGAAAGCCGGAGTCGCTTTAAGTGATTTTGGCGATGAAGCTGTAATTAAAATCGACGTTACAAAACTAAAGCTTAAGCTTGAAAAAAATTACACGGAACTTGGAAAGATCTGTGCAGATGCCTTGCTTGAAGAAAAGAAGGCTTCCGTTTCAAAGAAGACTGAGAAAGTGGAAGACATCCTTGATGCCATCAAGACGCTTAAAGAAAAAATTGCCCTGAAGGAGAAGGAACTTAAATCCCATTCAAAAGGCAAGGGCGCAAAGGCTTCTTCAAAAAAGACAGGGGTAAAAAAGTCTTCGTCTGATAAAACCGTAGTAGCCGCTGATGGGGCAAAGAAGAAGACAGCAAAGACAGCTGCAAAAAAGAAGGCCTGATAATTGCTTGATAACCAATGGGTCGTCAAGCATCCGTGAAATCAGGAAATGTCTTTTTTGATTTCAGATATGGCTGTTGAAAGGCTGGACTCAAATGCTGAGTTCAGTTCTTTCAGGTCTCCCTGTTTTTTTCCTCTCAAGACATCTTCAAGATTCTGGCCTGCGAAGGCTGCCTGTTCTGCCGCAATCTGTCTTGCAGCGCCCTTGAATGAATGTACATATTCCGCCGCTTCCTGATATTTGTTTTCATTTTCCAGAAGTTCAAGTTTTTTTATGTCAAAGATTTTGTCGTAGACAAATGAATTTTCAAGGACAAGAAGAAGTTCCTCATCGTCTCCGACCATTTCCAATGCAAGCTGTCTGTTAAATACTTCCATGCCGTTATAGTAACATATTGAAAATTCTGTTACAATCTAAGAATGAATAATTTGAAATCTACAATTAAAATAAATCTTGTCGTGTCGGCGGTTTTTACTCTGCTGTGCATTTCATTTCGGGCAGACATTTCTCTTCTCGCATTTCCTGTTGCCCTTGCTTTTCTTTTTGTTTTGTATTTTTCTTCACAGGTTCAGCTTGTAAAAAAAGCAAGCATAGTTCATCTGGGCGCAATCAGAAGGGTATTCCAGTATGAACCCTTTGTTTTCATAACTGCTTTTGTAATCCAGCGTTCAGGAAAGGAAGGCTTTCATATTGCATTTGACGCCGCCTGTTCGATTGTGTGGGTTGCCGTGACCGTCATTTCGTTCCGCCTGCAGTATCTGGTTTCTGAAAAGAGAATTGATTCCTACAGTGATGAATGGAAATCGTATCGTGCAGAACATCCTGTCGTAAAACCAAAGGGCGTTAAAAGAATTTTCGTGGAAATTGCTGAATGGATTGACGCCTTGTTCCAGGCTGTTTTCACTATCGTGCTTCTCAACATTTTCCTTTTTCAGCTTTATGAAATTCCGTCTGAAAGCATGGTTCCTACATTCCTCATAAAGGACAGGGTCATTGTTTTCAAAACCTTTGCAGGCCCAAAATTCCCTCTTACTGAATTCGGGCTTCCATATCTGACAAAGTATAACCGCGGCGACATTGTTGTGTTCCGCAATCCTCATTATGGCATTGAACGCAAGAATGAAGTAAAGACTTTCTTGAGCCAGTTCATCTACATGTGCTCCCTTACTTTGCTTAAAACAAATACTGATGAAAATGGCGAGCTTAAGGCAGATCCTCTTGTAAAACGTGTCTGTGCGCTTCCTGGTGAACAGATCTATATGCTCGACGGAACTCTGTACAGAAAAACAAAAGATGACAGGGAATTCAAGGCTGTTGAAAAAGATGCGGAATGGGCAGCCTGGGATTTGAATCCGCTTTCCGAGAAGACTAAGTCAAAGATAATGCAGATTCCTCTTTCAAGACAGCAGGCAGCCGATGTGCTTGAGGTTGAGTCCATGAGACGCAATCTGGATCTTGTTTCTGCAAAGCTTGAATGTGAAAGCCTTGCAAGGGAATTCTCACTGCTTGCAAGACCAAAGGAAAACTCAGTTTCCGTTGATGAACTTTTTTCAAAAAGCGAGATCATGGTCTATAATCTTTTCAGCAACGTGAACAACGAAACAATTTCTCTGCTTACAGCCGAAGGCGGTGCCCAGTGGTTTGATAAATTCATGAACAGCTGGCATAGATCCGGCGAAAAAGTTTTTGCCGACAGATACGAAGAATGCTGTTTCAGGCTGAACGTAATGGCAAAGCTTGTTTTTGGCCGTCTCGTTGTGAGAACCGCCAACCTTATAAACGACGGAGTTTCTGCTTCAGAGTGGGGCAAGGACAGTGTAAGGATTGAAAACTACGAAAAGGCTCAGAAAATCTCTGATTATGTCTTTGAGATGGATTTGAGGAATCTTCCCGTTTTCCCTGCATGCAATCCAGACGGAACTGCAAACTATATTCCGGAAAACTGCTATTTCATGATGGGTGACAACCGCTACAATTCACTTGATATGCGCCATAGCTATGACCAGTCTCTGGAACCGCTTTCAAAGGCTGATCCCCAGTCTGTAACCTATTACACCAACATCGCACCTCAGTGGGTCAACAGGGACAGGATGCTTGGAAAGGCATGCTTCAGGTTCTGGCCTCTTTCAAGGGCTGGAGTTCCGGGAGTTGGTATGAGGGAAATCAAAAGGTAGATTTGCCTTTCAGAGTTTTAACTAAAAAAAATGGATGTTTCCGCGGTAGGAAACATCCATTTTTTTTGCGTGTGCGTGTGACTACATTCCACGTCCGTGGCAAGCCTTGTATTTCTTTCCGCTTCCACATGGACAAGGATCATTGCGGCCGATCTTTGGCTGTGTCCTCATGACTGTAACATTCTGGCTCTGGCGTCCGCTTTTCATTGCGCTTTCCCTGGCTCCCTGCTGTGCCTGTCTTGCGTTGAATGCACCGTTGGCATTGTTTGCAGCCATTGGAGACTGGGATGAAGCATCTTCATGTTTTGCATCCATCTGAGTTGGCATTACGCGCTTTGGAGCAGGTTCTCCGTTTATCTGAACCTTGACCCTGAAAATAAGGCTTGAAACTGTGTCTCTGATGAAGCCAAGCATTTCGTCAAAGGCATCGAAACCATCGTTCTTGTATTCTGTCAAAGGATTCTTCTGTCCATATCCACGAAGGTGAACGGATTCCTTGAGCCCGTCAAGGAATTCAAGCTGGTCAAGCCATTTCTTGTCGATCATCTGGATGTACTGGTACCTGATGAACATGTTGAACTGGCCCTTGCCGACGAGCATTTCTTTCTGTGTGATGTCATCCTTAAGAATTGCCTTGACTCCTTCCGGTGTGAGACGGTCATATTCAACAACCTGACCGAATGTTTCGCGGATCTTGTCAGCAAGCTGGCTCTTTGAAGCTCCCTTTCCCTTGCCATAAGTCTCAAATATGAAGTCAACATTTTCAAGTGCGTTGTTGAGTACACGTGTGCTGAGATTTTCGTCAACAAGGATTTCATCTCTCTGACCGTAGATGAACTTTCTCTGCTGGTTGAGAACATCATCGTAATCAAGAAGGTGCTTACGGATCTCAAAGTTTCTTTCTTCTACTTTCTTCTGAGCTTTTTCAATTGAACGGTTGAGCATCGAATGGTTGATTGGTTCACCAGGCTGCATTCCGATTCTTGTCATGATGGACTTCATTCTTTCGCCACCAAAGAGTCTCATAAGGTCGTCATCCATCGAGATGTAGAACTTTGAGCGTCCCGGGTCACCCTGACGGCCAGAGCGTCCACGGAGCTGGTTGTCGATACGGCGGCTTTCATGGCGTTCAGAACCGATGACATAAAGACCGCCAAGAGCCTTTACTTCATTGCAGTCTGCAAGCCATTTGTCGTATTCCATCTTGCGTGCTTCATCCAGCTTTTCAGGTGATGCGTCAGTTCCGGCTCTCTTGAGGGCACGGCTTTCGAGGGATCCACCAAGCTTGATATCTGTACCACGACCTGCCATGTTTGTGGCAACTGTAACAGCACCCTTTGAACCTGCGTTCTCGATGATGTGTGCTTCACGTTCGTGGTTCTTTGCGTTCAATACTTCATGAGGAATTCCATTGCGTGTAAGGATGGCGCTCAGGTGCTCTGATTTTTCAACAGAAACTGTACCGATAAGAACCGGCTGACCCTTTGCGTGGGCTTCCTTTACTTCCTTTGCGATGGCAACCCACTTGTCTGCTTCGTTAAGGTAGACTTCATCATCTTCATCCTTACGTGCAACAGGTCTGTGTGTCGGAATTGCAACAACATCAAGCTCGTAGATCTTTGAGAATTCTACTGCTTCAGTTTCTGCAGTACCGGTCATGCCCGAAAGCTTGTCGTACATGCGGAAGAAATTCTGGTATGTAATTGTTGCAAGAGTGCGGCTCTTCTGTGCGATCTTAAGGTGTTCCTTTGCTTCGATAGCCTGATGGAGTCCGTCACCGTAGCGGCGTCCTTCAAGGATACGTCCTGTAAATTCATCAACGATCTGGACAAGTCCATCCTGGACAACATAGTCAACGTCTACATGATAAAGAGTATGTGCGCGTACAGCCTGTGTAAAGTAGTGTACGTATTCAAAGTTCTCTGAATCGAAAACAGTTGTTCCTTCGGCAATGAGGTGCTGCTTGAGAAGAATCTCATTGATTTTGTTCATACCCTTGTCTGTGAAAGATACGCGCTTTGATTTTTCATCAAGCTTGTAGTCGCCTTCAAGGGCTTCCCTCTGTTCTGGAGTCATGTCCACTTCATCAGGATATTCGTTTGTCTTAGGATCTTTCTCAACTTCCTTGAACATTCCAACGTACTTGTCTACTTCATGGAATTTGAAAGTATCGTCTTCAGCCTGTCCGGAAATGATGAGAGGTGTTCTTGCTTCATCGATGAGGATGGAGTCGATTTCGTCAACGATACAGAAATTGAAACCGCGCTGTGTTTTTGCGGCCATTTCAATCTGCATGTTGTCGCGAAGGTAGTCAAAGCCGAATTCGCTGTTTGTTCCGTATGTAAGGTCACAGTTGTATGCGGCCTTGCGTGCTTCGTTGTCCATGTTTGACAGGATGCATCCGACTGTCTGACCGAGGAATTTGTAGACCCGGCCCATCCATTTGCTGTCACGTTCAGCAAGATATTCGTTTACTGTGACAATATGAACACCTTTGCCGGAAAGGGAGTTGAGGTAGGCGGCACAGACACACATCAATGTCTTACCTTCACCTGTCTTCATTTCAGTGATTCTTCCTGAATTGAGGACAAGGGAACCCATAATCTGGCAAGGGTAGGCGCGTTCACCAAGAACACGGTTTGCAGCTTCACGAGCAAGTGCAAATGCATCTACAAGAATATCATCAAGAGTTTCGCCATTGGCAAGGCGATCCTTCAAAATCTTTGTCTGTTCCGGAAATTCTTCGTCCTTAAATGACTGGGCCCATGATTCGCGGGCTTCTACAGCTTCTACAACAGGCACAAGAGCCTTAACGGCACGGTCATTTGCCGAACCGAATACAAATGTCAATACTTTGTCAAACATAATGGAATAATATACACTAAAATGGAATAAAATTCAAATATTTGCAGGCCGTGACTCTATGGACGCAATATTGAAATTTATCCGTTCTTTCTATATCTTTAAAAATATGAAATTTTCATTGAAATCTTTGAGTCTTGCAGCTCTTTCCATCGTGCTTCTTTCCTGTTCCAAAAGCCGCATAGTATCAAGCGTGGAAAAGGAAAGTCTTTTTACCCTGAATTACGGAAATTTTGAGGATGAACTGAACCTTTTCGATTTTGCCCATTCCGGCGAGATAAATACATCCCTCTGCATGCGTGACGGTTTCTTCTATATAATGAATGGCGAATCAAAGAAAATCATGGAAATGAACAGTTACGGCGATCTGCTTACCCTTTATTACAACAACGAGACAAATCCAGTTCCGTCTTTTGCAGGAAATTCTGAAGCCTCGAATTCCACAAGAAATGCCGTTGCCTATCCTTTTAACGAGATAACGGACATTGCAGTTGATGCGAGAAAATACCTTTATGTCGTTGAGCGTCTTCCGCTTGAACGCCAGGAAAATGACACCAAGGCAAATATTGCCCTCAGCCAGGTTGTGCTTCGTTTTGATGAGAATAAAAAATTCATCAATTACATAGGTCAGCAGGGGCCAGGCGGAACTCCATTCTCCTACGTGAAGAAAATCTACACTACCGATAAGAACGAACTTGTGGTAGTCTGCACGACACCGACGGGAATGACAGTCTACTGGTACTCTGACGACGGTTTCCTGCTGTATACGATTCCGGTTGAAAAACAGAATATTCCCAATCCATACATTGAGGAAAATAACGATTATTTCTTTTCCCTTGACAACATAATACCTGACTACAGGAACAGGATCATCTATCTTAAGGTTGATTATTTCTCAAGCTATGTCGACGAGTCATCCAGAGTTCAGTCTGGAATAGAATACGTTTCATCGCTCATTCATCCTTTCAAGGTTGAGGAGAATGCCTACGACATGCCGATAACGATTCCTCCGTATAGTGAAGAAGTTTCCGAAGGATTCAGCAAGGAAAGCTATGACATCCCTTATGATTTTCTTGGGGTCACTGATTCCGGCTGGCTTTATTTTATCGTAAGCTCACAGAACGGTTTCACGGTTCAGATGGTTCAGTCTGACGGACAGAGAATTCTGAAAAGAAACATCGCCTTGAATAGGGAAGAGAACCTTTACTATTCCTTCAGCCTCAGCAGGGAAGGCATCATTTCTGTTCTTCTTGTGGAAAAGGAAAATGCCAGGGTTGCATGGTGGCGCGCGGATTCATTGATCCAGGCAGTGATTAAGAACTGATATGAAAGAAATTTTTGACGACAGACCAATCGAAATGATGGAAGGCGACGGGGACAACCTTGTTTTTCATTATGAAAAAGGAAGTTTCAGAAAGCGCGAAAATGCCAGGGTCCGGGAACTTGCCACAAACGGTATCCACAGTCCAGGTTTTTTCAAAGTCCTTGTGTCGACAAAATCAAACCGATTTGTTTTTTTTGCCATGCTCATCTGCATCGGTGTAAGTGTATTTCTTGGCTTTTTCAGGAAAGATGATACGGACATAATCGGCGGCGTAAGATGTTCAGTTTCCGCAATTTCATTCAGGGAAAATGTCTATGCAACCTTTGAGATGTCTGATTCATCAAAGAATACGGGCGGCCTTCCAGTTCTTCTGGATGTTGTCCTTGAATGCATAAATTCCGATGGAGCCGTGGCTGACAGATACAATGAGACTGTGTCCTTTGTTCCCGGCAAGAAGCAGAACCTTGATGTCAGTTTTCCTGATTACGAGATAAAGAAAATCCGGGCGGTGGTAAGGTGGGGGGAATCTGAAAAAATCCTTACGGCCGGAATTATTTCCAAAGGCGGATTTTAAATCTGATGCAGATTTTCCGGATAAATTGCGTTTTTCACATAAATCTATTATTCTATAAGTTATAAGGCTTAATAGATATTTTCTGTTTTAAGGGGTTTTTATGGCTCAGTTTTACTTTCTGTCGATTTTGATGAACATTCTTGCAGGTCTCATTCTTGTATTTGGCATAAACCTTGCTTCGGAAAGAATTGATGACGATTTTGATGAGGAGATTTCCGAAAGGGACAGGAAGGTCAAGAAAACTTTTGGTGAGCTTGGTCTGGACAGCCCTGGTTTCAGAATGGTTACAGGAATCCTTTGTGTATTTGTAGCCCTTATGAAAATTCTTTCAGTCTTCAGAAATGATGTTCCGGTCATCGGAGACCTGATCCCTGCCGTTGCCGGTTTTGCAGGCGGCGCATCGATCCTTCTTGAATATTATGTTTATACTTCCGACCAGGAAATTTCTGTCAATGAAAATGTTCAGAAGGTTTTCATTGATTCACGTAAAGTCATCGGCTATATCTGTTTTGGTGCTGCCGTAATGCATTTCATTTTTCCGCAGGTTCTTTTCCTGTAAAAGAGGGGATGGCTCATGTCTAATGTTTCGATTGCCTGCATAGCTTTATGGAAAAACAAGGTTCTTGTTGCCCATAGAAATCCCGTCGGCCAGATGGGAGAACGCTGGGAATTCCCTGGTGGAAAGGTTGAGGACGGTGAGGATGAGGCAGCTGGCATCGTCAGGGAATTCAAGGAAGAGTTTGGCGTAAAGGTGAAGGTCGGCGAGCATATTGCTGATGCGGAATTTGAGCATAACGGTAAAAAAAGACTGCTTCATGCCTATAGAATTTTCGTTCCTCACAAAGGAATTTTTTTCAAATACAAACTTACGGAACATACGGAATACAAATGGGTTGAATTTCCTGAAATCATGAATTTGAATTTTGTCGATTCCGATCTTTTGATTTATGATGCCGTAAAGGAATACGCCCGGAAGGTTTCAAAATGAAAAAAAATTTTCTTCTATTTGTTTCTGCTTTCATTCTGTTTTGTTCCGGATGTAGAAAAGAAAAGTCCATAAACCTTGACTTTGAGGCTTCCAGAGGCATTACTCCAGATCAGGAATGGGCTGTGGTCGTGGTTCCCTATGCGGCCTTTCTTGAAAAATGCGATTATTCAGCAAACGTAAAAAGCCATGCGAGACGTGGTGACATATTTCTTGTCACTGGCAAAGAATTTGTAAAGAAAGAAAATGAGGACAATCAGACAAGGCGCGGTAAAAAAAATGCCGGGGAATTTGAATGCTGGTATAAGTTTAACCAGGGTTGCCTTTCCTCAAGCCTTGTGGATATATACGATACAAAGCTTAAGGCTGAAAAGGCCGCTTCAAAGTTGAACGAAGGCAAATAAAAAAAAACTCCGGAAGATCTGAATTACGGTTCATTTCCCTCCGGAGTTTTTTTATTCCAGTTTCTATTATGCAAGAATTTTTGCGGCAGCCTCTTCTACAGTTATGTCTGCAAACTGCTCGCGTGTCTTAAGGTTTTTGAGGGTGAGCTTTCCTGCTGTTGCCTGATCTTTGCTGATGAGAATTCCCCAAGGCATGCCTTTCTTTTCTGTTACAGTATACTGCTTGTTCATCTTTACGCAGTCCGGGAATACTTCCACAGCAACTCCCTTGGCACGCAATGCACTTGCAACACCCTGATAGTGGGCAGCAAGTTCTTCATCGCCGTTGAATATTTCAGCATCAAGATAACTTCCCTTTGGTTCTGTAATTCCAAGTTCCGTAAGTCCTGCAATGAGGCGGTCAAGACCGATTGAAGCTCCAACGCCAGGAAGCTTGTCCTTCATGTAAAGTCCTGCAAGATTGTCATATCTTCCGCCTGAGCAGACTGAACCGATTGATGGAAGGTCGTTGAGGAATGTCTCGTAAACAACACCTGTGTAGTAATCAAGACCGCGTGTGATGCTTGGATCAAGTGTATATGTTCCGTCGATTCCGGCTGCCTTCATCATTGCGTAGATGTCCTTCATGCGCTTTGAGTCTGCGTCTTCTCCACCAGCAAGGTTTTCGATGTTTGCAAGGGTTTCCTCAAAAGAAGCGCATGGCTTGATGTAGCCGAGGATCTTTTCTGCGCTTGAAGCATCGCCTGTAACTTCTGTAAGTTCCTTCCTGACTTCTTCTTCACCGACTTTGGCAAGTTTGTCTACGATGCGGAGAATGTCATCAGACTTGTCCTTTGCTCCGATTTTATCAAGAAAGCGGTTGAAGATTCCGCGGTGGTTTACGTGGATTGTGATTTTTTCAACGCCGATGGAAGCAAGGGCAGCCTTCATCAATGCAAGAACTTCAAAGTCCGCTGTGGCGCTGTCAGTTCCTACTGTGTCAAAATCACACTGGATGAATTCACGGTAGCGTCCTGCCTGTGGTTTTTCTCCGCGCCATACTTTTGAAATGTGGTAGCGCTTAAAAGGAAAGTAAAGTTCTTCCTTGTGCTGTGCCGTATAGCGTGCAAATGGAACAGTAAGGTCAAATCGCATTGCAACATCACGGCCGCCGTTGTCCTCAAAACGGAACATCTGCTTTTCCGTTTCACCGTTGCTCTT
>CALELJ010000085.1 GCA_937902445.1 uncultured Treponema sp.
CAGCGTAAAGGCCGAGGTTATCGCCTCTACATTTGACGAGCCTGCGGAACATCACGTCAAAGTTGCCAATATGGTTCTGGAAAAAGCAAAGCGCCTGGTGGAATGCGGTCACGATGTGGTGATTCTGCTTGACTCAATCACACGTCTTGCACGTGCCTATAACCAGACTGTTCCAACATCGGGAAAGGTTCTTTCCGGCGGTGTTGACTCAAATGCACTTCACAAGCCAAAGAGATTCTTTGGTGCTGCCCGCAATATCGAAGAGGGTGGTTCACTTACAATCATTTCAACATCTTTGATTGAAACCGGCAGCCGCATGAAGTTATCTTTGAAGAATTCAAGGGAACTGGAAACAGTGAGATTGACCTTGACCGCAAGCTTGCAGAACGCAGGTTGTTCCCGGCAATCAACATCAAGAAGTCAGGTACACGCCGTGAGGAACTTCTCCTTACAGATGCTGAACTCCAGAGAATGTGGGTGCTCCGCAAGGTGCTCAATCCGATGGAAGATGCCGATATACTTGAACTTGTCATGGACAAGATGCGCAAGACTAAGGATAACAATGCTTTCTTGAATTCCATGAATCCTGGTATGGCAGCTATTGATTAATTAATATATTTTATATATATTGACTAAACAAAAAATTCTTGTGGTATTAATTTGATTTGTAACGGTGGGGGAATGATACAACACTACTTTTTTTAGTGTATGTAGTGCTGACCGGCTTTTCTTTGATATCGGGCAAGAGTATAGGAGTTACACAATGAAAAAGGATACACATCCAAACTACACAATCACAAAGATTACTTGCGTATGCGGTAATGTTATCGAGACACGTTCAACAGTAGAAGACATCCATGTTGAAATCTGTTCTGCTTGCCACCCATTCTACACAGGTAAGCAGAAGCTCGTTGATACAGCAGGACGTATCGATCGCTTCAACAAGCGCTATGGCGTTAAGTCAACTGCAGAAGCAAAATAATTTTTTTTTGCTTGAAATGAACCGGCTTTGTTTTGAGCCGGTTTTTTTTTTCAAAAAACTTGTAGATGCTAAATATGGAGACTGTTAAATGAAATTCAGAAAACTTCTTGCTGTTCTGTCGGCTGCCGTTCTTTTTTCATCATATTCATTTTCACAGAGTCAGAATGTCATGAATGTTGAACCTCTTGCCTTTGAGTCAGATACTGTCTCGCAGGACGGAACAAAAAAACACTATATTGTTGGTGCTGCCGGCGTTGTGCTTGTCAACGGTATCATCGGAAGCTGGAATAGATTCGTGAGTCGTGCTGCGTGGGCACAGGTTACATGGGATGAGGTCAAGCATCCATGGGAAAGGGAACTTATTTTCGATACAGACTGGTATTGGACAAATTTTGTTCTCCATCCTTACCAGGGCGGCCTTTATTATCTTGCCGCAAGAAATTCCAACCTTAATCTTTTTGAATCTTTCCTCTATACAGCTGCGGGTTCCGCAATGTGGGAATACTTTTTTGAGCTGAATTCTCCTTCGATCAATGACCTTTGCTATACAAGCATTGGTGGTATGATTACAGGTGAAATGCTTTACAGGCTTGGTCTTGAGGCACAGGGAAAAAATAAAACTGTTTTGTCTTTCATTGCCAATCCTTTAAGGCTTTATACCGATCCTGTCCTCCGCCAGAAACCTCAGGGGCCTAGCGGCATGCTGGAGGATTGTTCCCTCAAGTTTGGTCTTGGAATGGCCGTTGCAAGGTCAGATGCCCATGTTCCTTATTCCGACATAAATGAAGTTTTCCCTTGCTTTGGAAATGTTGAGCTCCGTACTCTGTATGCAGATCCTTACGGCCATGATTCCAATATTCCATACAGCCAGTTCTACTTTGAATTTGGAGGTGCCGGCGGTAAAGGATCCGGTGAAGGTGTTGATGATACTGAAAAAAAGCTGATGTATGACGTTCATATTTTCAGCGACGGAATGCTCATCTCTAGAGCCCCAGATATGGGAGAAGGTAAGGATACTACAGTCGGTATCTGTATGGAATACGATTTTGTATGGAACTCCTTCATGGAGTTTTCTTCAATAGCTCCTGGTTTTGCCTTCAAGCAGCGTATCAACGGAGAAGGTGCTGATCTTTCATACCAGCTGAGGGCTTCCTGGGTTATAATGGGCACAAGTGATTTCTTCTATCTCCACAGAAATGTCTATGAAAAGCCTGACTTTACATACAGGGATTACGGATATTCCACAGGTGCTGAACTTGTTGGAAAGATTGCCTATGCAAGGAAAAATGGAATTGTTCTTGACTGGACCCTCCATGGCTATGCTTTCTGGAAGTATCCATATCAGACACAGAAAATTGACGACAGCGGATGGGAATTCATTGCCTTTTCAGACGTGTCCCTTGAACTGCCTGTTTCTGAAAAAATCAACATAGGTATTTCAGACGAGCTTTACCTTAAAACAACAGCCTTTGACAACGAGAAAAATGTAACGCAGATTCACAATTCAGTGAATGTGTATGCAAGATACAGGTTCTTGTAGTCAAAGGGATACTTGCGATTCGGGTATTTCGTGTCGCCATAGATGGTTCCCGGATAATCCTTGTCGTC
>CALELJ010000086.1 GCA_937902445.1 uncultured Treponema sp.
CATACTCTTCATCGGTAAGTGACCATGAGCCTTTTTCGTTTACAAGATCCTTGTCCTCTCCCGCATTTCGTGTGATCACGACTACAGCCTTTGAACATCTTGATGCGACGGAAGATGCAAGTTCTGCGGAAACCGGCATTTCCTTCTGGTTCCATGGTTCGGCAGCCCATGCGCCACCGCCATTGTCAAAAGGATTTTCCTTGACGAAAGCCCTGTACATGGCGACAAGTTCCGCATCAGCATTTGGAAGAAAGTCTATCAGGTTTGTAGAGTACGGTGCATGGACCGATCCACCTGATCCAAGTCCACACTTAATAAAATTTATCTGTCCCCGTCCAAATACGGCAACTTTTTCGTCTGCCTTCAAAGGCAGAGTATTATTTTCGTTTTTCAGGAGTACAATACCTTCCTGCCCAGCCTCAAGGATTTTTTCACCAAATGTCATCATGACCTCCATAAAATTAGCCATTTTCTTTTATACAATATTGGTGAAAAAAAATAAATAAAGGCGAAATATAAACGACATCGATTTACAATCAAATCCAGTTCACATAGACGGCTGGATTTGGCTGCAATAATTAGAAATTTGGGACCATTTTATGCCCCGACTAGCGATGAGGGCATTCTTGCGTGGCTCCGGGGTCCAGCGTGCATTTTTAATACACGCTGAAAATGTCATTTATTATTTATTCATCATCTTCTTTTTTCTTGCCAATGCCCCAATGTGGAAGAGAACCAAAAATACATCCAAAAAAAGCACCGCATAAAAGACCTGTACCAGGATTATCTCCACTTGCAGTAAACCAGATTGAACATCCGATTGCTGCAATAAAAATAATTACGATGGAAAAAACAAATCTTCTTCTAAGTCTTTTTTTCATCGTTTTAGAAGCTTCTTTCCAAAGTGAAGCAAGTTTTTCAGCTTTTTCTGGATTAGAATTCTTTTGAAGTTTCAGTTCATTTTCGATTCTTCGTTTGTATGCCTTCTTATAATCTTTGTCTGCAAAAAGTCCTGGATTACATTCTTGATAATCGTCCATAAAATTCATTACAGAACGTATAAATGCTTCGTCAGAAGAATCATCAAATACATAATTTTTTATTTCCTGAACTGCGGCTTTATGTGCTGCTTTAGCTGCTTCAATTCTTTCTCTATCAGCATTTTCTTCTGCAATTTTTGCTGCAGCTTTGTCAGCAGCATTTGAAGATCCGCCTCCATTATTTCCACCGCCAGAAAAAGCACCCGCCCGTTTACAGTCAGGACAAACAGGTTTTTTAACCATACCTACAAGTGCCGCTGCACCAGCTCCACCTTTAGCTGACCAGTCACCATTATAAAATGTTCGTCCACATATACTGCATTTTGCATTTGCCATAGTTATTTTCCTCCACGTTTATTGTCCGTCGACCTTTTGAATTTCGGTATGTACGACATTACCGTGACATTATTATAAGTCCCAAATTTTCACCTGTATACAGAGCATCCTCTCCAGTTTTAAGGAGTAAACTCCCAATAAAAATGGAATCTCCTCTACTTACAGTTTTCAAAATGAATGGTAGAATAATGCTGATGAAGAAACTGATTCTGATTGACGACCATGCCATGCTCAGGGAAGGAATCGCTTCCTGGCTTACAAAGAATTCCGACTGTGAAATCACTTTGCAATGCGAAAACTTTGAAAAACTGCAGTCCGATTTTGAAAAGACAATTTTTTCCGACGGCGATAATATAATTGCCATAGTCGACCTTTCTTACAAAACGGAAAACTGCAAGATTGAATCAGAAACCGGATGGGAAATCATAAAATGGCTCAACACGAAAAACATTCCGTCCATAGTCTTTTCAAGTCACGACACAGGAACATTCATCGAAAAAGCCATGGGGCCGGACATCAGGGCAAGAGGATTTGTCTCAAAAACATCTGACGAAAAAGTGCTTCTTGATGCAATCAACATGGTGGCAGCCGGAAAGACCTACATCCAGCCGGATCTGTTCAGCGGGTTTATAGAAACAAAATCCATCCTTTCTGCCCTCAGCTCAAAGGAACAGGAAATTGCCGATCTGATAATGCACAACTATGAGAACGAAGAAATC
>CALELJ010000087.1 GCA_937902445.1 uncultured Treponema sp.
CAAGCGCATCGCGAACGTCTCGACGATCATCGTACCGTTCATGGCGGTGTTCTACGTGGCCATCTGCGGGTTCATTCTCCTGGGCAACATAAAGAAGGGCATCAAGAATGTCCACCTGATGGCGCACAGTTGAACCCGGAGCAATCATTTCATCAGCAGGAAGTCCAGCTGTCTGTGCCGTAAAGGGAACACGGCGGCCGTCGATCATGAAGGCAATTCCCTCGTCGTCCTGGAGAATGCGGAAAGCTTCCTCTGCAAGGAGAATTGAGTAGCGCTCCTTTCCCATATTGAATCTGGCGCTTTCAAGAATGGCCTTGGCCCCAATTTTACGTGCAAGGCTGAAAGGTGTATATCTGTCACTTGGCAAAGTCAAATAAATGCTGTCAGTACGTTTTTCCATGGATCACTCCTTGATTCTATTGATAGAAACAATGTTACTATTAATAGAAACACTTGTCAAGCAGATTTAAATGCATTTTTTTCCCTTTTGCATGTCATTATAGATAGTCTTTATTGACAACACGGTTTCTAAAAAATAGATTTTAATCATGAAAAAACTTACAGAAGGAAACATTACCAGACAGATCATCTCATTCTCAATTCCACTTCTCCTTGGAACAGCCCTGCTAAGGCTTTATACCCTCGTCGACACGATGATGGTAGGCCGTTTTCTTGGCACGGAACCACTTGCGGCCGTAGGAGCCACCGCAAACATAGCAAATCTTTTTGTCTTTCTCTGCTGGGGATTCACAAGCGGATTCTCGATCATAATCGGACAGGCATTCGGTGAAGGAAACGAAAGCAAACTCAGGAAAACCATCGCCCACACATATCTGCTTTCTTTCTTGATTCTTTCAATTCTGACGGTAACGGGATTGGTACTGAAAGAAAAAATCCTCTACTGGACACAGATTCCGAAAGAGATCCATGGAATAGCCTCAACATATCTTACAATCTCAATTCTTGGACTCAGCACATCCATGCTTTACAACGTCATCACAAATGTGCTCAGGGCTCTCGGAGACAGTTTTCTGCCGCTTGTGTTTCAATGCGTAAGCGTTGTAATCAACATAATCCTTGACTACGTGTTCATCGCAGTTCTTGGAAAAGGAGTTGCAGGAGCCGCCATCGCCACGGTGATATCTCAGGGAACTTCTGGAATCGCAAGCCTCGTCTACTGTATTTTCAGGCGGAAGGTCCTCATCGTGTCGCCAAAGGATTTCAGCATGAAGGAGAACTATCTGTCCCTTATGATTCCCCAGGGAATTTCAATGAGCATGATGATTTCCGTCGTCACAACCGGAACCGTCATCCTTCAGACAGGAATCAACAGTCTTGGCGCCGACATCATCGCAGGTTACACAGCCGGAAGAAAATATGTGGAACTTTTTTTCATGCCTGGTGGTGCCCTTGCCTCAACTGCAGCCGCATTTACAAGCCAGAATTTCGGTGCAAAAAAATATGACAGGATCAAAGCCGGAACTAAAACAATGGTTTTGCTTGCCTGGGGCATCAACCTGATGGAATGGCTGCTGGTCGTGCTGTTTGCGGAGAACATGGTAAAGTCAATTACCGGAAGTGAGGTCGGTGAAGAAATAATCGGAGCCGGAAAATTCTACATGATAACGAATCTTCCGTTCTATGCCTTTGTAAGCGTTCTCGTAATCGTGCGCAGCGTGCTTCAGGGCATGAACAAAAAGAAGACTCCTGTAGTTGCAAGCATCATGGAAATGGTGGTGAAAATCATTGCAGTGGCGGTCTTTGTTCCATGCCTTGGATTCACAGGCATCGTCATCACGGAACCACTTATATGGATTCTCGGCGCAGCCTGGGTCTGGATAATCTACAACATGACTTTGAAAATAAAGATGAAGGAAAATGGATTGAATGCCTAGTCGGGAATTATGATAATGAGTGCCATAGGCAGGCTTCGACTTCGCTCAGCCAGCCTACAACACCTTCAGGATCCCTGCGCTTCGACATGCTCAGCAACCGCTGCGTCGTTAAATAGGATCCCTGAGCTGTGTCGAAGGGTCCGCATGCAGTTTCAGCAACGGACAGTTTTATACTCCCCCCTGGAAATTGCATGCTTCATTGAAAAATTGAAAAAGATTACTGCTTTATGTATTCCTTTGGCTCTAAGTTGAATATGAATTTGTAAGCCTTATCCGTTCCCATGTTATAAGGGTCTGTCATCATTTCACTATCAAGTTTTGAAAAAGTAACTTCAATGTAACCGTTGTTTTCATTAAGTCCATATTTGTATGATGAATCAGAAGCAATGAGTTCTTTCAATGTTTTTGAGGCCTTCACAACATTTGACCATGAACCTTTGATCGTGGATCCTTTAATGCATTTAGTATCATCAATGATTTCAATATGATCATCACAATATGATTTATTTGATGCAAATTCAATATGATCAGCATCAATTTTCACAACTACACCTGAATCACCTTCATATTTGAAAACACCTGCAGAAACTCTGCCGTCAAAATAGTTTGCCAAAATTACATTACCATCAGGTTTCAATAAATAACTATATTTAACTGTCATTGAAAAAGGATCTGGCAGATAATCAAGCATCATGGCAGCAAGCAAATACCAATCCCCCATTTTTGAATAGGCTTCTTTTAGTTCTTTCTTTGAATAACATTTTTTCTCACCAGCCTGAATATATTTAGGTTTTAAACTTAAAAGTCCTCTATCAGAATCATAAGTGTAAGTATAACCATAAATCTGGAGATCTTCGTTTTCTACGGAAGTCATAGTAATTATACTGTCACTGAAACTCATTGTTTCTGATGTTGATTTTTCAGAATCGTTAAATACGTAATTTTTTCCAGCCAGCTCATTGACACCTTTCGACTTTGGAAGGTCTGAGTCTGAATCATCACCAGAGTCCGAAGAGCAGGCTGCCAATCCCATTGCAAAAACTGCAACAGAAGAAATCAATGCAAGTGATTTTAGAAACTTTTTCATAAAGTTTTCTCCTTCATATTGAATAAATATTAACTATACAAACAATTTACTGCCCATACAGTTTATTCAATTCTATAATAATTACCTATAGAATTCAAGATAACATGAACTCTATAGGCGAAAAAACACTGG